>NZ_JBTWEN010000010.1:0-155913 GCF_056958115.1 Agarivorans sp. D1326
ACTGCGTTAGAATTTTTGATTGTAGAATAACTACTTATCTAAAGATTCTGTCTTATTCTCGAGTATTTTTCCTGCGCTATTTCTGATCACTGACTTAGTGTGATTGGTATAACTAATCGCGTGGTGCTTGGCGACGATCTTGCTCTAGAAATTTTAGGCTTTCTTCAATTGCCACTTTGGTTTTTTCAACCAATTGTTCCCGTTCTGCATCACTAATTGCACTTAGTACATCCACGTCATGACGAATATAACGTGGTGGTAAACGATTGAGCACTAAGCAACATAAATCTTGCAGAGTATCTAGGTCACAGCGCTTATGGATCTCTAAGGCATGAATTTGTTCACCTAGTAGGAACTCAGTAAAATTATGAATTTCCTCTGATAAGCGCATTATCTTTCCCTCAAGTAAATGTATACATTCAGGTTATATAAGAAAAGCCAGAGTCGCCACTCTCTAGCTGTTTAATCTTATTGATGTTGAACCGGATTCACATTTAAGGCGTCATTATACAAGGCTTCGTATTGCCAAACTGACTCCTTCCAATGGAATCGAGACAGCATTGCGCGATGGCGCATCGCCTGAAACTCTTCCGGATGTTCTAAATAAAGTAACAAGGCCCGGCGCAAAATGTTTAGTAAATCGGCTGGCTCGGGATCATAGAAGATATGCCCGGTGGCGTTTTCTGCATCTTCATCGTAATCACTTACCGTGTCTCTTAGGCCGCCAACGCCACGCACAATTGGCAAGGTGCCATAGGCTAGGCTGTACATTTGGTTTAGGCCACATGGTTCAAACAACGAAGGCATTAAGAAGAAGTCTGCGCCCGCTTCCACTAAATGGGCCATCTCATTGCTATAAGCATGAATAAACCGCAGTTTATCTGGCCATTGCTTTTGCATTGACTCAAGCTCAGCTACGATGCCGCTATCACCAGTGCCTACTATCACCACTTGTACATTGTGACGTAAAAACTGCTGTAGGGCAGGTAGCAACAGGTAAAAGCCTTTTTGCTCGGTTAAGCGACATACCATGCCAAAAATTGGCACGTTTAGCTGGGCTAAATCTGTTTCAACTTGAAGTTCTTGGCGACAAACAGCTTTACCACTCATATCAGCGGCAGAGTAGTTTGTTGGAATATACTTGTCGGTTGCTGGATCCCAGTCGGAGTATTCACAACCGTTTAATATGCCTACCAAATCGCCGCGGCGCTGCTCAAAATAATCACAAAGGCCGTGTGAGCCTAAACGTGTGAGTAATTCCTGAGCGTAATTTGGGCTTACCGCATTGATTTTATCGGCAAAGCGAATGCCAGCTTTAAGCAAGTTAATGCAGTTGTAACCATCAAGTATTTGATCAACTAAGCCATCGGCTAAACCTTCTAAAAGCTGGAACTGGTGCTTCTCAAAAATGCCTTGGAAAGCAGCATTATGGACAGTAAGTACCGATTTGCTGTTACAGAAAAATGGGTGATGAGCAAATTTTTGCTTGAGCAAGTAAGGTATAAGCGCAGTGTGCCAGTCATTACAATGGAAAATGTCTGGTTTAAACTCAAGGGCTTCGGCCACTTGGAATACTGCACGAGAGAAGAAGGTAAAGCGTTCGCCGTTGTCATCGTAGGCAAACTCACCTTCGCTGTACAATTGGTCCCGCTCAAAATAATCATTTTGCTGAATTAAGTAAACGGGCACATCTTCGAGCATCAGCTTGAAGACTGCGTAATCAATATCTTGGCAACCATGGCTAGTTTGAAGGCTAAGGTCGAGAATTTTCTCGGCTTCATCATGACGATTTATAGTTTTATAAAACGGCATAATAATTCTTACGTCTTGGCCATGTTCCTTCAGAGCCAGCGGTAAGGCTTTAGCAACGTCGGCTAAGCCACCTGTTTTAGCTAAGCTTTCTACTTCAGAAGCTACAAACAGAATCTTGACAGGATGGGCTGTCACAGAGCACTCCTTAACGATTAAGGCACCGAAGGGTGCCTTATGTGAAACAATATTAGAGTAATTGCTTATTTGTTTTCAAGGCAATTTGCAGCTTAAAAGCCTACCTTGGCGTTTTTCGGTATCACAACAATCCCTTCTGGGGATACCGTAAAGCGCTTGCGATCTTCCTCGAGGTTCTCACCAATAATGGTGCCCGGTGCAATTTCAGCGTTTTTATCGATGATAGTACGGCGGATCTGACAACCTTCACCAATTCTACAATTACCAATAAGCACCGATTCACTAACTACCGAACCTGGACGTACGTGGCTTCTAAATCCAAACACACTGCGGTTAACCTCTGAGCCCAAAATAAAGCTACCAGCAGAAATTAGTGATTGGCTAACGCTGACCTTTTTGTCGCCAACATCTTTAAATGTGGCCGGTGGTAGCGGTGGGTAGTGGGTATGTAGTGGAAACTTGGGGTTATATAGTGAGAATGGTGGTTCTTCATCTAACAAGTCCATGTGGGCTGCCCAATAAGCATCTAGGGTACCTACATCACGCCAGTAGCCACTTACCGTTTCGCCAGGAATGGTATTTTGGGTGAAGTCATAAGCAAATACTTTTCCTTTAGGGTAAAGCTTTGGAATGATGTCGTGGCCAAAATCGTGGGTTGAGCTGTCTTCTTTGGCATCGTCGTATAAGGCTTCTAATAGGGTTTTACGTTCAAATACGTAGTTACCCATAGAAGCAAGAACGTGGTCAGGGTCGCCAGGAATCGTTTTAGGGTTCACTTTAGGTTTTTCTTCAAAACCTATCATGCGGCCTTCTTCATCTACTTCAATAATGCCAAATTGATCGGCTTGTTCTTTAGGTACTTTAATCGCCGCTACAGTAAGTGCAGCCTCTTTGCGGCGGTGTTCATCTACCATTTGGCGTACGTCCATTTTGTAGATATGGTCGCTACCAAAAATACATACATGCTCAGGTTCGTTAATTTCAATGAAGCGGGCATTTTGGTAAATAGCATCAGCTGTGCCGTCGTACCAACGTTTGCCGACTCGCATCTGCGCAGGAACTGCATCAATAAAGCGATCGGTAATACCTGATAGGTGCCAAGCTTGGCGCAAGTGAATGTTTAACGATTGCGATTTAAACTGAGTTAGCACGTAGATTTTTAAGAAGTCAGAGTTAACAAAGTTATTTAAGGCAAAGTCGATCAGCCTGTAACTTCCTCCAAACGGAACCGCTGGCTTGGTGCGGCTATCGGTGAGTGGATAAAGGCGAGTACCTTCACCACCAGCGAGGATCATTGTAAGAATTCCTGCCATGAGACTTTGTACCTCTGTAATTGTGTCAGTTTCGTGAAATCGTTTTCAAAGTGGCTTGGCTTAGTTTCCAGATATTTACCTTAATGTAAATAGCAGAAACTGGGTTTTAGTAATTCCACATTAAAAAAAAGTTCTTTCTATACACAACAACGCAAAATCTTGAATTTTTTGTTGTCGAGTACACTTTCAAAGCGGGAGAAGTGCTGCTTTATTAGTGCTTCGTATTGTAAGAAACTATTGGCGACTAACCACAGTTCACCGTTGGCGTTTAAGTGCTGTTTTGCCTGAGCAAGAAACGTCTCGGTGGTTTCATATTGGGTATCAATTCCAGCATGAAAAGGTGGATTGCTTACAATAAAATCGAAGCGCTGTTTCACCTCGCTTAAACCATCCGAAGCAATTACCGTTCCAGTGAGTTGATTTTCTTGCAGAGTAGCCTTACTGCTTGCAATGGCATATGCACTCACATCGAGCAGGCTTATGTCTACATTGTGTAACAGGGCCTGGCTTGCACCAATAATGCCCGCACCACACCCAAAGTCGAGCACGCTGCCATGCAAAGTGGGCAGGTGTTCCAATAACAATTGGCTGCCTTCATCGAGTTTTCCATGATTAAATACCCCTGGAAGGGACTTTACTTTAAGTGAAGCATTAGGAAGTGCTACCTCAAAGCTGTTTTGCCATTGGCTAGCATCAAACTGTGGTGCAGCTTGACTGAGCACGCCAAAATAGAGCCCACAACGGCGTGCACTGTCGATTTTATTTACTTTAATACCAAATTCCGCCAGCAGCTTTTCGCAACTTTTTACGCCGCCGCGGTTTTCGCCCACTACAAATATCTCGGCGCCAACTTCAAGCTGCGGCAAAATGCAGGCAAATAAATAGGCGGCTTCTTGTTTGGCTTTAGGCATAAATAGCAGCAAAGCATTGCTGTTGCTGGCTAAACTTGGTGCTGCGCTAAATTGACTGGAGAGCTTGCCGTTTGCTTGCTTCGCAAAATATTGATGGTGGCCAAAATGACTACAACATACCTGCAACGAAGCCACCTGTTCCAACAAGTTCAACGGGTAGTTATCTGCTAACTGGCCAGCCACTACAAGATGTTGTTGAGAGAACAAGTCATCATGGCGAGCAAGAACTTGGCTAGTAGCGTGTGGAGAGGTATTCATAATCTGGCTTGGTTGGGGCGTGGTTGCCCGCAATAATAAAAAGTTTTAAGGGAAAAGGCTATCTCATGAGAACTTATGCGGATTTATTTTTCAGGTTACTTGACTTTTACCGCGTGCTAAGGAAACTAGCTAGCAAGAATTTTGATTGTTAAGGACAACACCTTGTTGCCATTTTCTTTAGAATTGAAGAAATATAAACGGCCCGAATTAAAACGCGGGTGGTTAACGGCTGGGTGTAACTAAATCGAAAAAACGTTTTTGAACCCGGCCACTGTGACCGGGTTTTTTTATTTTTGAAGTAAGTGATGGAGCGGGCATGTTTAAAGGATCGATAGTAGCGTTGGTTACTCCCTTTATTGAAGGTGAAGTAGATTATGCAGCGATTCGCGAGTTAGTTGAGTGGCATATTGGCCAAGGTACTCACGGTATTGTGCCTGTAGGTACAACTGGTGAAAGCCCAACCTTAACTCACGATGAGCATATTGCTGTAGTTAAAGCGGTAGTAGAGCAGGCAAAAGGGCGAGTGCCTGTTATTGCTGGTGCTGGTTCAAACAACCCAATCGAAGCCATCGAATATACTAAGGCTGCTCAACAAGCTGGCGCCGATGCTACCTTGCATGTGGCGGGATATTACAATCGTCCAAATCAAGATGGCTTGTTCCAACACTTTAAAATGCTGCACGATGCCACCGACATCCCCATTGTTTTATACAATATTCCACCACGCGCAGTGGTAGATTTAAGCCCTAGCACTATTGCTAAGCTGGCGCAGTTACCACGCATTGTTGGTGTTAAAGATGCAACTGGCGATTTATCTCGCCCATTGTTTGAGCGCCAATTAATTGAGCAAGACTTTTGTTGGTTAAGTGGTGAAGATGCCACTGCAGTATCTTACAACGTGAGTGGTGGCCAAGGCTGTATTTCGGTTACGGCCAATGTAGCGCCAAAATTGTGTGCTCAAATGCAACAAGCCACCCTAGACGGTGATTACGCTAAAGCCAGTGAGATTCAAGATAAGTTGATTCCTTTGCACCAAGCGATGTTTGCCGAGCCTAGCCCTGCAGGTGCTAAATATGCGATGTCTTTGTTGAATAAATGCCAAGCAGAATGCCGTTTACCGGTAACTGAATTGTCAGAGTCAACCAAGACCCGTATCCGCAATGTGATGCAGAACTTAGAACTCATTTAGTAATAATATAATTATTGATAAGGCCGAGCTTGCTCGGCCTTTTTATTTACTTAGCGTTTATTCAACTACCGCTTTCCCCCGCTTAAGCTAAGCCCCTGATTTAACTCTGCTATACTGATTATCACGCAAACTTCAGGGACGTAGTAGTGGCAGAAATAGATCTGGTGAGTTTTTTTCATGGCATTGTAGAAGCCGATAGTGGGTATTGGTTACTGCAGCCTGATAACGGCCAAGTGTCGGTGCGCTACCCCTGGCAAGATGGTCGTTCTGAGCAGCTTAGCCTAGAGCAATGGTTAGAACGAATTGACGTACGTTGTCGCGCTGCTTTTCAACAAGCCTTACATACCAGTCTGCAAAGCCAACAAGCCTTTTTTTGTCACTATTGCCACAGTGATGATGAGTGGTTACGGATTCACGGAATGCCGGTTGAAATTCAACAGCAGCAGTATTTATTGGCGAGTGTATTACCCTTAACCATGCCAGTGATAAACGACGAAGCTAAACTGCGTGATCCGCAAAGCGGTTTACTTTCTGCCTCGCTGTTTCGAGAACTGCTGATTCAAGCCATGCGCTTAAGCCAGCGTAATCACGAGCCTTTTGCCATTCTCACTTTGCATTACGCCAGCAATGATAGCTCTCTAGTCTGCGCTATTGTTGCTAAAGTTTTGCAAGAACAGTTGCGCCGTTCAGACAGCATTGCCCAGTTTAAAGAAGGTGAATTAATCGCTTTGTTGTATGGCACCAGCAGGGGAGCGGTAAGTACCGTTGCCAGTAAACTCAGTAGTGAGTTACAAAGGCAGCTTGAGGGGGTGGCTTTGGATAGTTTAAAAATGGGCTGGGCTTATTACCCAGAGCATGGTGACAATGTTGATACGTTATTGGCCCATCGATTAGACGCAGTGGAAGCACTGCGCCTTTCTTAGGCCAAGGCAAGAGTGCTCCTAGCTTTATCGCCAGTAGGAGCACATCTCAATGTTTTATTTAGCTTGCTGAACCACGGTAGTACTGCTTTTCAGCATATCTAAATACAGCTCTTGGTAGTCATCGGGAGTGATGATGAAACCATTGGCATCACTAAAGGTGCCACCCTGACCTGTTTCTGCGATGCCTCTACTATCAAGGTATTTAGCCATAAAGTAATCTTGTTGCGAGCTTGCTAATTCGCCATCTATTAAGGCCAGCTCTAGGCCTTCAAGATCTTGAATCGATAGTTCAATAGCGCTGCTCTCTAAAAGCGGTTGCTGCGCTTTTGGCTGGGCATAAATACTTTGATAGAAGGCGCGGTTATTATTGGTTAGTACTTTTATGTGGCTGCGTTGCAGGGCAAAGTCCTCTTCAGAGAAGCTGCCAGCATTGTCGATACAGAACTTAGCGTTATCGAGTGCGGTAGGGCATTGCTGCTGAATATCTACACCAGTTATTGGCGCTAACTCAGGTAAACTTACCTCTAGGTTACTATCTTGCTCATCTATCGCCATTACGCTCTCAAATTGCCAAGAGCTATCATTGCTGATGCCTGAGAATAAACCTAACCAGTGGCTAACCTCATTGTAGTCAGCGGCAATCGTAAACTCATCAACATCATGATAAAGGGTTTGCCATTGATAGCTTTGATTGTTGTGGATTGCCAAGATGGCGCTGCCTTCGTCAAGATCTAGGTTAGCGGCACTTTGCCAATACATTGGCATGAGATCTTGATTGCTCAAACTAGCGGCTACAATCTCATCGTAGTCTTCAGTGTCGTAAACAAAGCTAGGCTCAATAAAGCCATAATAGGCTAGGTCTGTATGTTGGTCGTTATTGCTGGTGTAAAAAGCGGTAACTAGGGTATCTCGGGCGGCGGGAAGCGGTGAGAGTACCGGAATGTGGGAGGCGATCTCTCTGCCCGACACCGCATCCGCAGAATAGCTAGTTTGGTAGTAACTTACGCCACTTTCTTGAAGTACTGTTAATGCGGCTGAATCGGCGGTATCACTGATTGAGCGGTAGTCTTTGCCCTTGTAGCACTCGCTGCCAGTTTGCGCTGAGCGTACATTTAACACCTTGTGGCTTAATAGGTCTTTTTCCACACTAAACATGTATACGTCAGGGTTACCGCTTAAGTTGCTATCAACCTCTTCTAAAGATACATAGCCGTCATCTGGCACTAAGCCACTATCTATAGTCACAATGCCGCTGCTAGGAACATCTATCGCTGGAATAGTGTGTTCTTCAATAATCGAACCATCTGCATTGTGGAACAAAACATTGTATCTAGCGTTAGCGACCGATGCGGTAATTACTCGGCTAGCATCGCTTTCAGAAGTGCCATAAATAATACAGCCCGATTTTACATCGCTCTCTTTTAGAGTATGCAATTGGATTATTTGCCAATTGTACTTAGGGGTACTCGGAGTAGAAGGTGAGCTGTCACCTCCTCCGCAGCCACTTAACACAAGGGTGGCAACCAAACTGGGTAACAAAGCTTTATTCACTTAAAAGTCCTCAAACTGCGAGTCAAAATATTGATATTGCTGTATACAAAGCAATTATCAAGCCTTTTTGATTGTTTTGTGGATTTAAATACTGGTATTTATATATTTTTTAGAATTAGTTGCTGGTTGATGGCTGCTAACTTTGGTACTTAGTTAAGTAAAAGTGTGTTGGATAAGGCATTTCTGCATGATGATTGTTTAGTGGGTCTCATGTTTATTTTATATTTGCTTGATGGTTGTTTAAGGTGTGCTAGATGTTACAAACAAGGATGTATCTATGGGGCTTAGTAGTACTGTGCCCGCTATTTACTAGTGCTAAGCAACTTACAGAGATTAAAGTTGGCGGTTACGATTATCCTCCCTATGTCATTCACGACATATCCACCAACCGTTATAGCGGTGTTACCTTAGATATATTAAGGGCGCTCAATCATCTTCAAGATGAGTATTCGTTTCGCTTTGTATCTACCTCACGCCACCACCGCCATGCTGCGTTCTCACGGCAACGCTTTGAGCTGATCTTATTTGAAAATCTAGAGTGGGGTTGGCAGCAGCTCAATGTACAACAAAGCCTTCCTCTGGTTTTAGATAGAAATTTATTGCTCACTCACCAACAGCATAATTATGAGCAAGATGGCCTGTTTATGCCTGAGCATAATTACAGCGTGGTATTGTTTGATGAATTACATCAGCGTGAGCATTTATCCGATGAAGGGTTCGCAGTAAGTACCTGTTCCCATGTGATGAATTGTATAAAAATGGTGTTAAAGCGCCGGGTAGATTTTGCCATGGTTAACGAAAGCTATTACCTGCCACTTACTCGCCAAAGGCCTAGTTTATTAAGCTCACTTAAGTTGGTCGATAATTTTAGCCCCGTATATAGCTTGCATGCTCTCGTGCGCAGTGAGTCATCGCTAACCATTGAACAGCTAAATGTGTATTTTCAGCAGTTAAGCTTGTCGGGAGAATTGCAGAAAATTATGAATAAGTATCAGTTGGCGCTTGCTAATTAGCGTTTAGGCTCGAGCCAGTAATTGTGGGCCTCGGGCGCCTTTTTCTTCCATATATTGAAAGTATAAACGAATGTGGGTTGCCGATTGGTCCACACTGCGCCCCATTGCTTCTCGAATTGCCTTACGGTTAGCTTGCTTGGCGTCGTCACTGTCACGTAGCTGAGTGGCGGTTAATCCGGGTTGAACATCGTTATTACCAAATACCGCAGTACCTGGATTAGTCATTTGGCGCTGCGCCGTATACTCGGTAATGGTTTGACGTGGCGCGGTGCTCTCGATGCGCTGACGAGCTTGATAGGTAGATTCTAACGAGGCGGCTTGTAGATTGTAATTAACCTGCATATCTGAGCTCTAACCCAAGTGCATAAATGACTATTGGACTTATATCGGCTGAATCAAAACAAACTTTACTGTAATGAAGGCTGAGTAGCTAAAAATCTAGCTACAGGCCAGGTAGTGAGCAATGTGTTGATTGGCCGGCGATTGTTGCAGTTCATCAACGGTAGCAAATTGCTGGGTTTTACCTTGTTCAATAAACGCCACTCGTTGGGCAACTCTCAATGCGTCTTGCCATTGATGCGTGACCATCAACACCGCTAGCTGGTATTGCTCAGCGAGTTGTTTAACTAGTTCTAAACACTCTAAACGTAACATCGGATCGAGCGCACTAAAGGGTTCATCTAACAATAGAATAGGGCGGTGACGAATTAAGCAGCGCGCTAGCGCGGCGCGCTGTTGTTGGCCTCCAGACACTTGGTCGGGGCGTTTATCCAAAATTGCTGAGATGCCAAGGTTTTTGGCAATTTCTGTAACTTGTTGCTGCTGATTAGGGCTTAGCCTTAGCTGTTGGCTAATACCCAAAGCAATGTTCTGCTTGAGGCTTAAGTGATGAAATAAATTATGCTGCTGAAATAGTGACGTTACCGGCCGTTGATTGATCGGCAGTGTTAACAAGTCTTCATTTTGCCAGTTTAAACTGCCCGAGCTAGCCTGAACAAACCCGGAGATAAGCTCCAGTAAGGTGCTTTTCCCGCTGCCGCTGGCACCCAACAAGGCCACCACTTCACCGGGCTTTACTTCTAGAGAGTAACTAAAGTGCTGGTTATGGCGTTGGCACTGTAGCTTAGATATGTTCAGCATTGTCTCGTCCGAGGCTAATATCGAGTAAGTAAAATATAACACCGCATAGCAGTAGCATGATTAGCCCTGTGGCACTGGCTAAAGCGTATTGATAGCTACTTAGTTGTTGAAATAGCAAGAGTGGTAGGGTGGTGACTTCAACACTGCCGATTAGCGCAATAACTCCCATATCCCCCAAAGATAAAACCATGCACAAGCTAATCGCCACACTTAAGGGTTTGCGCATTAAAGGCCAATAAATAAAACGCACTTGGCTAAGTGCTGGCAGGTCTAAACTTTGATTAAGTTTGGCGTATTGCTTTACGCTGTCGTTGAGGGCCGGTTTTAGGCTACGCATATAAAACGGTAAGCTCATTAAGGCGTTAATTAACGCAACTAAGGGCACTGTATAGCGGCTAATGTCGGTGCGGCTAAGCAGTAGAAAAAACAATCCAGTGGTAATCACCATGGCTGGTGCTAATAGCATCACAGACGCAAGTAACTCTTGGCCTTTGTGTCTTTTAGCGCCTTTGTTTTGGCTTAAGTTGCTGCTGTATTGCCACAAAAGAGCGCTGCCCAGTATTAATACCCAAACCACACTTTGCAGCGCAATGTTTAACGACCACAAGCTGCTTTCTATCCACTGTTGCCAAGGTAAGGCTTGCCAGCTAAGCGCTAACAGCGGGCTAAACATGCCTAAGACAACTGAGATTATAAACAGATAGTAGCTGGTAATAATTAGCCGGTGCCAGGTAAGTGACAGGGTGGAATGTTGATGAATGCTAGTTAAGCTTTGTTGGTGGCGAATACTATCTTGTTGTTCTCGCCCCAGTAATAACCAGCCAAGGCTAGTTGCTATAAGCAGTTGTAATAAGGCGCATTGAAGTGCGAATAAGGGATCAAAATCGTAGCGAAGCGCTTGATAGATCGCCACCTCAAGAGTTGTACTTTGCGGTCCACCACCTAGTGCCAGCACAATCGTAAAGCTGCCAAAACACAATAAAAACACTAAGCCAAACAAACCCGCCAAGCGAGAGCGCAACATTGGCCATTCAATTAAGCGCCAATAACTAAACTGGCTGAACCCAAGTTGCTTGCCTTGGCGCCAATAGCTGGCAGGAATGGCTTGGTATTGTAAATGACAATAGCGCGCTATTAGCGGCATGTTTAGAAAGGTGTGTGCGATTAAAATGCCAGGTAGGCCGTATATCTTCCATGAAAAAGGAGCTAAATGTTGCCAAAAACCATTTAAGCCAAAGCTACCAACGCAGCCTAGAACCACCAAAATCACCGGGCATACAAAACATAAGTTTGCTAGGCGCAATTGCCAGTTAAGGCTTCTGGGTTGAAGATAAAACCAAGCGCGAGCGAGCAATATACCGCCAACACAGGCGAGCAATGCCGACAGCAAAGCTTGCCAAAGGCTGAAGCGCAGTACTCGCCATAAATATGGATCGTTAAACGCGCTCCAGCTTAACTCCTTGGTTTGCTCTGCTAGGCCCCAAAAGGCAGCGCAAATTACCAAGGCGAGAAATGCACTGGCGGTATAACCCGCAATGGCCGCCAGTTTCTTCATCATTTATTATTGGCTAACCGTGTTACGCCATTCTTTAGTCCACGCTTTGCGCTGTTGGCTAACAGTCGCTTGGTCAAGGCTTAAGGCTTTTGGTGTTACAAGTGTTGAGAAGGCTTCTGGCAGCTCAGCTTCTGGGTTTACTGGCAGCATCCAGTTGGTGGTGGCAATAACCTGTTGAGCAGGTGCGCTAACCAAGAAAGCCAAAAACTGCTGAGCCAGCTCAACCTGTTGGCTGGTTGCACTTATTGCAGCCACTTCCACTTGGCTCATGTGCCCCTCACTAAACCCTAGCGCTTGGTAGCGGTTTTCTTGCTCGGCTACCATGTGGTAAGCCGGGGAGGTGGTGTAACTTAGTACTAAGTCGGCTTCGCCTTTTAAGAACATGCCGTAAGCTTCGCTCCAGCCTTTGGTTACGGTAACCGTTTTATCTTTTAACTTGCTCCAAGCTTGCTTGGTATCATCACCATATAGCGCTTTTAGCCAAAGCATTAAACCTTGGCCTACAGTGCTAGTTCGCGGATCTTGGTAAAGGATGGTGCCATCAAACTCATTAATCAGTTCTTCCATTGAGCTAGGTTTATTCTTTAACAACTCGGTATTGTAAATAAACGCGAAGTAACCGTAGTCATAAGGCACAAAGTTGTTGTCTTGCCAGTCTATGGCTAACTTAGGAAGGGTTAATTGGTGAGCTTGCACTGCACCAATTGCTTCAGCTTCTGGGATAAGGTTAGTGTCTAAACCTAAAATAACATCAGCCTTATTGCGTTTTCCCTCTAGCTTTAAGCGGTTCAAAATGGCTACGCCATCGTCTAAACCTACCCAGTTAATGCTGCAGTTACATTCAGCTTCAAAGGCTTTGCTTAAGGCTGGGCCTGGTCCCCAGTCAGAGACAAAGCTTTGGTAGGTATAAACTGTTAGCTCGCTGTTTGCTTGGGCATTTAAGCCAAATAGACTAAGAGTACAGCAAGCTAGCCATAGCAATTTTTTCATCTTACACTCCTTGATAATAGATTTAAGACCGCCGCCGGACGTCACCTTGCCTAACTCTCCACTGCCAGAATCGATAGCCACGTATTTACAACAGCATTTGGGCAACATTCTAACAGTAGACCGTTTTGCGGGGGGACATCAGCATTCTTGGTTATTAACAACCGAACACGAACGCTTAGTATTGCGACTCAATCAACAACAGCCTTGTTATGGCTTGGATTATCAACGCGAAAGAGAAGTATTACAACAGCTTAAAGGACAAGCGTGGATTATTGATTTGCACCCGCTAAGTTTTAAGGGGCAATTTCTACTCTATCATTACCAATCTGGTGAAGTACTTAGTCACTTAAACGGTTTTTCTGACGCGCTTTGGCAACAGCTATTGTCGATAATCATTAGCTTGCCACGTTTAGGCCAAGGCTTAGCCAAGTTTGATATGATCCTCTACCTAAGCCGTTATGTGGGGGATATTACCGCCGTTCAAGCGAAGCGTTTTCGACAACTGGCTTTAGCATGGCTTAAGGAGCAGCTTTGGCCAAGCGGGCTAGCCTTTAATCATCATGATTTGCATTTAGACAACCTGCTACTTAGCCCTAAGCAGCAATTGTTTGTACTGGATTGGGAATATGCTGCCAGCTCTATGCAAGGCTGGGATGCTGCCAGTGTTGCGGTACGTTGCCCAGTAAGCAGGCAGCAGCGCCAAGATTTAGTGCTCGCCTCTCAATTAAGCGAAGCTGAATTCACGTTGTTAGAAGCTGCTATTGAGCTACTAGATCTGGCTTGGTACTGGCAATATCAACCCAGTTTAGCTGGGTTAAACCAGCGCACAGAGCGCTGGTTACTCGCTCACATTTAACGCTTTAACTTATTAAAATAATCTTGCCAGCTGATGTGTTCTCTACCTGCTGCTTGCGCATAATGACTAGGGTTATCCGATTTCCCTTCGGCGATGCCTTGATAGATGCCGGCAATAACGGTTCCGATAAAATCGCCGAGCTCTTCAATGCGGTCTTTCCGATAGTCTTCAACGCTCATTGGCTGATAGCTTAAATCGGTATCAAAGGCTTGGTTTAAATAATCGGCCAGCTGGTACTGCGTTAGCGATTGTCCGTGTAAATTGTAAGTTTGCCCATTATGTTTGTCTTCGCTTAGCATTTTTGCGTAGGCGTAGCCTAGCTCGCCACGGCTTGTGTAACCACATTTTCCATCGCCTGCGCAGTTAGTTATTGTGCCTGCTTTTTTGTAATTCTCGATGTATTCAATATCTGGTTCTATGTAGATGCCGTTGCGCCCAATAACCCATGCTAAGCCACTGTCTTTTAGGTCTTGCTCGGTTTGGCGGTTGCTTTGAATTACGGGAGAAAACGCGGTGTTTTCTTCAGCGCCTTGCACACTGGTATAGACAATTTTTTTCACGCCCGCTTTTTTTGCCGCATTAATTACATTGCGGTGTTGGCCAATGCGTTTATCCGGGGCGTCCATGCCAGACACCAACAATAATACGTCTACAGATTGCAGAGATTGTTCCAGTTGTTCAGGCTGATTGTAGTCTCCTGCGCGAACCTCTACGCCTAAATGCTCAGCTTTGCTTGGGGTGCGTGCTAGGGCAATCACATCTTGCTTGGATGTTAAAGCTACAGCGGCTTTTACAATGGCGGCTCCAAGTTGTCCGCTGGCTGCTGTTACGGCTATTTTCATGGTTTGTCTCTCTGTAGGCTATGGCTCTACGCTTAGAAATTCTAGATGAGAATTTAAAAGCTGCTGGTTTAACTCGCGCAACCAAAAGATATTTATAGTTTAACGAGATTTCCGCTAGGCAATGGCTAATGGCAATTAGTGAGCATTATTGGCTTGTTTTACCGTTGATTTAAGTTGCTGCATAAAGGTTTTAAATTGAGGAAAAAACGTAGCAAACAAGGGATGTTTGCGGTTCTGCATCATTAACGGACCTAATAAACGCAACGATACTGCCAGTCTTTTCGCATCATTATTTGCTAGCTCGCTACCTTTAGTTATTTGCTCGACCGCATTGAATAAGTCTTCTCGGTCTTGGTAGTTAAACTGCAAGGTTCTAGCAGTTTGTTGATCGCTAGCTAATTCTTCAATAGTGATTTGATAGTGTTTATCTTTTCTTAATGTAGACATCATATTGTTTCCTATTTTGTTTAGCTTATTTACAGAGCGGTCTGCAGCGGGCAAACGGAGTCTGGCTGTTAGCTTTTTAAAAAGCGTTCCACTCTAGGTTTTATGGTTAATGAAACGGTGATAATTAACACCAGTGCAAAGGGCAGTGCTGTTAATAGTGTTTGTAACCAACTCGCTAAAAAGTCATTGGCATTACTTAAACCTAGGTTGTTTAGTGTGGTGCTAAAGGCCAGCCCAGACTCCATAATTACGGCCATTACCACACCCACCACAATATTGCGTTGCTGTACTTGCATCTTTGGTAAGCATTTCTCGGCAGCTTTGCTGATTGCAGCCATCAGCAGAGAACCAATAGGCATAATCGTGCTAGCTGCTAACAGAAACGCCGATAGCCATTGGCCAAAAAATAACGGGCTATAACCTAGGTTTAGGTAAGTCATTACGCCAGTTAACGAGCCTCCCATCACCGTCATCATTGCCATTACTAGCAATACCTTTTGAAACAAAGGAGGACTTTTGGGTTGAAGTTCTGCAGTTAGTGCAGGGTTCATTTGTGCACTCAAGGCTTTTTCCAAATTTGAATTGGTTGAGTATGTCAACTATATTTAAAGAGGTTGATTTTGTCAACTACATGTTGGGCTTAATTTGTATGGCTTAGCAACAAAGGGTCATTCAGCAGGAGATATTGGCCCAGAGTGGGACTTAGAAGTTTAGGCGGTTTTAGAGGGTTATGGTTAACGGTAGCTGCACAAGAAGCGACAGGTTGAGCGCTTAAGTCATAGCTTCATGCATAAATAAGTGTAAAGAACACATTGGCTTGGTTGTTTCACGAATTGAATAAACTATTTTAGGGTTTTAATCCTAATCGACGGTTCAGCTCTTTATATTCTTCTTGTTGCAATTCATCTCTTATGGTCGCGCGGACGATCCCTATCCACGAAATTCGAGTTTCACGTTTTAGGTGGTCGTAACTGAGCCGCATATATATGCCTGTCATTAAGGAGCAGTCCAAAAGGCTAAAGTTGGGTTGTACAGTTTGAAATAAGGTGCCGCAGAAAAAAGCCGCAACATGATACGCTTGATATAAGAGCTTTGATTTTGATTTTCTCGCACACCATACAAGTAATAGGCTAAGTGTCAGAAGTGTGGCAGCTGAATAAGGTGAGAGTCCGAAGATCGAAGAAAGCAACATGCCAAAAGTAGGAAGGCTAGCTTTAAGTCCCCAATACCTAAAAACTGCTTGAGTATTTCTTCGTTCCAGCTTTTAAGGCCTGATCCTTAATGTCTCTTGATATATTCTTCAAAAATCAATTCCAGGGCTTTATACAATTGCACTAGGTAAAAAGATAATTTAGGTTCAGAAAACTGGCGCAAGGCGCGCCAGTTAGGCATGTTAGCTTACTCTTCTACCAGTACTTCGGCACGCCAATTACCTTCGCCTTCTTCGCCTAAGGTTTCTGCTAAATAGGGCAGTACTTCTTGCATTTCTTTCATCAATGTCCAAGGTGGGTTAATGACGACCATGCCGCTGGCGGTCATGCCAAACTCTTCACTGTCGTGGCGAATACCTAATTCAAACAATTGAATATTGCTAATGCTGCTGTTGATTAGCTGCTTTTCTAGTTTGTCGATACGGTGGCGGTCTACCACTGGATACCAAAGTGCATAAGTACCAGAGGCAAAGCGTTTATGGGCTTCTTTTAAGGTTTTAACTACCGTTTGGTATTCGTCTTTAACTTCGTAAGATGGATCAATTAATACTAAGCCTCGGCGCTCTTTGGGAGGCATTAATCCGATAAGGCTTTGGTGACCATTTTCTTGGCGAATTTTGGCGCGGCGGTCACGCTGGAATAAACTGTTTAACGGCGCTTGTTCACTTGGGTGCAACTCGTGCAAAAATAAGCGATCTTCACGGCGTAGCATCATTTTGGCTATCCACGGTGAACCGGGGTAGTGCTGGCGAGTTTTTTCTGGATGAATTTGATTAACCAGCTTTAGGTAGTTTTTAACCAACTCGGGCAAGTCTTCAGCATCCCAAAGTTTACCTACGCCGTTTTCGTATTCACTCTTTTTCTTCGCCTCAGGGCTATTAAGGCTATAAGCCCCAGCGCCTGCGTGGGTGTCGATGTAACACAAGGGTTTATCTTTTTGAGTAAGGTAAGAAATGATGCGTTGCTGTACCAGGTGTTTAAGTACATCGGCAAAGTTGCCTGCATGATAAGAGTGGCGATAGCTTAACAAAGTGTTGTCTCGACATTGAAGAAATATGAGGGCTCAGCCAAGGCTGGCAATATTGCGCTAGTCTAGGTAGAGACTAGCGCAGATGCAAGTTTATCGGTGTTTAGTCGCTTAGAATAATTGCCGTTTGGGCTCGGGTGTGGCTTTGAGCAGTTTAGCTAAAATAGCTAAACCTTGATCGAGCTGTTGATTAGATTCAGCTTGGCCTAAAGATAAACGCACTGCGTTAGGGCTAGCTTGATTATCTACCACAAAATGCTCTGCAGATGCGACCTCTACACCGTGTTGCTGTGCTGCAGCAACAAACTGGCTGCAGCGCCAGTTAGCGGGTAAGCGTACCCAGCAATGTAGACCGCCTTCTTGGTAACTGTAATCCAAGCCCGCCATATGGTGGTGAAGTAGCTGGGCTCGTTGGCCAATTAAGCGCCGTTGCTCTATTAGGGCTTTGTCGGCAAAACCGGCTTGTATCCACTGAATTGCCACATCAACCAGTAAAGGGCTAATATTCCAAACACTGCCCCTTATGGCGCTATTAAAGGCGGTTTGCAAGTGAGCCGGTGTGTGTAAGTAAGCGAACCTAAGCCCTTTAAAAGCGCCTTTAGAGAAACTGTTTAAGTAAATAACCTGTTGCGGCGCCATTTCAACCATGGCTGGTGGGCGTTGGTCGGGCAGTAAGCCACATACATCATCTTCAATAATAATTACCTGATGCGCACGACAAATATCGATGATTTGCTGACGTCGGGCTTCGGACATTATTGCGGTAGTCGGATTTTGCAGGGTTGGCGTAAGGTATAAAGCTTTGGGATGATACTTTTCGATATGGCTTAGCAGGCTATCTGGGCAAATGCCTTGTTCATCTAAAGCAACACCTTTTAGCTCTATCTTTAATTGTTTAGCAAGGGTGATTAAGCCGGGATAACACAAGGCCTCGCAAATTACCCGTTCACCGACTAACTCAAGGGCGATTAAACATAGATTTAATCCATGCTGGGCACCATAACTAAAAAAAAGTTGTTCAGGTTTAAAGCAACTGCTGCTCTGATTAAGCCAAGCACACACCGATTCACGCTGCGCCACCAAGTTTTGGCTGTGGTCATTGTCTAATAACTGATCGAGCTGCTCTCCTGCTTGAGCATAGTTTTGCAGCAAGGGCACCAACTGCTGCGCACGCGCTTGGGTAAAGGCGGTGTTTTGCCAAAGCTCAATATGCTGATTATTGCCCTTTAAGCTCCCCCATTGCTGCTGATAATTGGTTGGGCTTTTTACATAACTGCCGCTGCCGGTTTTCGATTCTATTAAACCTTGCAGTTCTGCTTGAGCGTAGGCGCGACTAATTGTTCCTACCGTAACAGCGAGGTGCTCTGCCAGTTGTCGCTGAGGAGGTAATTTTTCGCCAGGTTTAAGTTGCTGTTGCTCAATATGAAGGCGGATCTGTTCAACAATTTGAGTCGCTTTGTTATTGCTACTATCTAAGTCTTGCCAAATTGTCATCATGACAATAAACCTTTTGATCTCTTGTTACCGCTATATTAGCGTGAGTAATGAGACTTAACTACGATTTTTTAATCATTTCGGTTGATTGTATCGATACAATTTTAATTTGGGAGGACGGTATGGATATCGCGTTGTTTTCATCTATGGTGTTATTTGCTTTTGTAATGGCAGGTACTCCTGGGCCCAACAATATGCTGTTAACATTTTCGGGTGCTAATTTTGGCTATAAGCGCAGTGTGCCGCAAATGGCAGGTATACCCACTGGCATTGCCACGATGATCTTATTAATGGGCTTGGGGCTTAGCTGGGTATTTCAGCAGTATCCAAGCTTGCAATGGACCTTAAAAATATTAGGAAGTGCTTACTTGCTTTATTTGGCTTTGCGTATTTTGCGTCAAAGTCAGCTAGCTAAGCAGCAGATGGCAAAACCGCTGAGTTTTTTTGAGTCACTTGGTTTTCAATACTTAAACCCTAAAGCGTGGATGATGACCTCTTCGGCCGTGGCCAGTTTTGCCTTACCGGGTGAAGCTTACTGGGAGTCTATTTGGGCTTTAGTTCTTACGTTTTTCTTGGTGAATCCGGTTACTGGTTCAATTTGGGTGAGCTTTGGAAAGTTTATTGCTCGTTGGTTAAGTGCACCTATCGCTCGGCAGCGTTTTAATATCACCATGTCATTTCTAACGGCTGGCTGCGTTGTGCTGCTGTGGGTGTAAGTTATTAAGCGGTGCTTAGCTTATTGCTTAGAACTGCCTTTATTCCTTGTTGTTTGATTCAGATAAGTATTATTGATCTCCATTAATAATAATTATGTAAATAGTTGATATGGTTTTTATCTATAAGCTAACAATGGTGCATAGCAATTAGGCACTAATTAACTAAGTCGAAGAGTTAGTGCCTAGGCATAAGCTTTCGAACAACAAGGAAGTGACGATGAAATGTTTGTTTGGGCTGTTAATGCTGCTTGTTGTAGCACCAATACAGGCGGGTGTATTGCATTACGATGAAGCTATTGATGGTCATTTTAGCTTACAGAACCCTACTAGTTTAACGCTAAAAAAGGGCTTAAATACCATTAAAGGCACGTTTACCACCTCTCCTCTTCGAAAGCTAAACGCCGCCTACGACGATGAGTTAGAGGCTATGGGCTACGACCGATTGCGCCCAGAGGGGTTTGACTATGCTAGCCTCGCTTATGATGATAGCGATATCTTAGATCTGTGGTTGGAGCTTCAAGAACAGCACAAAATTCAATCGGTAAGCTTTTTCATTTTAGCCAGTGAAGCCTTAGTTTATGGGCATACTCATTTTGTTTCTCGATTCACAATTGATGACATTTGGGTGGACATATTTGATGTGCAACAAGCTGAGTTGAGTGATTTAAGTTTGGTTACGGTTAACGACCAAGCTCTACATCTTAGTGCCAGTGGTAAAACCGCAATGGTGTTTCCTGGCTGGCACGAATATATAGGCCAAGAAAGAGTGAGTTACGAGCTCACGTTTAATGTGATTAAAGTGTCTGAACCATTAAGTTTAGGGCTGTTAAGCTGTTGTATGTTTATGCTGTTGTATTCACGAAATAAATCTTGCCGACTAAGGCTTGAACAACTAACAGCATAGTGTGAGGAAAGGTGCTTACACTAAAACGCCTCAAAAAAATCGCCAGTGGTAACACCGCTGAGGTATTTGCCTTATCAAACAAACAGGTACTAAAACTGTATTTTGATGGCTATCCTCCAGACGAAGCCGAAAATGAGCTTAACAAGGCAAAGTTTGCTTATCTACAAGGGATACCCACTCCCAAACCCATCGATTTGCTGCAGTTAGGCTCGCGCCAAGGGCTAGTGTTTGAGCGTTGTAAAGGTCCAAGTTTAGCCGCTTATTTACAGCAACATCCTAAAGACGCTCCTCATTTGGCCTGCGAGTTTGCAAGCCTACATGCCACTATTCATCAATACGATGCTAGTCCATTGCCCATAACACAGCAGCGCCTTAGCGATAAAATATACCGCGCAGATGTTGATCATGATTTGCGACAACAGGCCTTGGAGAAACTAGAAACTTACCCCCAGGAAAACATGCTCTGCCATGGCGATTTTCACCCTGCTAACGTCATTTTATCTGATCAGGGCTTGATGGTGATTGATTGGGTTGATGCCACTAAAGGTCCGGCTTTAGCTGATGTAGCCCGTACCGAGTTGCTAATTGCGACCAGTATGATCGTGGCAGATAGCTTTGAGCAACAGGCTTATGTTGAATTAAAACAGCAATTTGTAGCGGCTTACAAACGGCACTATTTTCAGCTAAGCAAGCGTGATGAACTGCAGCTAGCGCGTTGGCTCCCGTTAGTTGCTATAGGCCGATTATCAGAAAAGCTGACTGGATCTAGCTTTGAGCAAACCTTGGCAATTGCGCGGCAAGGTTTAGTTTAGCCCTTAAGCTGGGCTGAGTTATTGGATAAGTTCATCTTTAATCGATAGCTTCCTCCCCTCATTTTAAGCACGCCGTAGACTAGTTTGGGCAAAGTGCGGGGCTTGTGCACTTATTAATCATATTGTTGGTGTAAAGTAGCGCTAACAGGTGATGAAAACCAGATGTTAGTAAGTTGTTGATTTGCATGTGCGATTTCTGGACACTTTATTTTTTTAATTGTTAATAACATGGACGTGTTAATGCGAAGTCTAATTAGTATTGCTTTGCTTTTGTCATTGTTCGCTTGTGGTGGCGGGGGCTCAGAGCCTGGACCTGCAGAGCCTCAAGAGCCTAATGTAGAAGTAGAGCTAACTGAAACCGCCCGCAAGGGGCAACCTGTAAGCCTAAGAGCGAAAGCAACTGGTTTAGGCACCATTAGTAAAGTTGAATGGCGCCAAGTATCGGGCCCTAGCATTAACTTTGTTCAAAGCGACAGCTTAGAGTTGGAAATTGTTCCAGATAACAACTCCAGCCTTAGCGCTGATACTTACACTTTTGAAGTTGCTATTACTAACGACCAAGATCAAGTGACTCGCCAGCGTTTGAGTTTTGAGGTGCAAAACGCAATGAGCAGCTCTCAAGCCGCGCGATTGTTGCATCAAGCTACCTTAGGACCTAAAGGTAGCGAAATTGACGAGGCAACAGGTATTAGCGAGCAAGAGTGGTTAGCAGAGCAAATGCAGTTGCCAATAACCAAGCACTTACCTCTAGTGGCTAATTACCCAGACCGTGAAGAGCCAAACCAAATTAACCGAATCGATGCATGGTGGAAGGCCTCTCTTAATGCTCCTGACCAGCTGCGACAGCGGGTGGCTTTTGCTTTAAGTGAGATTTTTGTTGTATCTGATAGCAACAATGCCCTGCGCGGCGAGCCCGAAGGCATGGCACATTATCAAGATATTTTGCTGACCCATGCCTTTGGTAATTTTCGTGAGCTGTTGGAAGACGTAACCTTATCACCAGTAATGGGCACCTATTTAAGTCATTTAGGCAACGAAAAAGCTGACGAAGAACTTAATATTCGTCCAGATGAAAACTACGCCCGAGAAGTGATGCAGTTATTTACCATTGGTTTAGCAGAGCTGAATCAAGATGGTAGTGTTAAACGTGATGGTGAAGGCAATACCATTGCCACCTATGGGCAAGAGGAAATTGAAGGTTTTGCGAGAGTTTTCACCGGTTGGACCTTTGGTGCAAGCGCCCGGTGGAAGCGACCAAGCCGTAATTTCACTATCCCTATGGAAGCTTATCCTGATTATCACTCACAAAAAGACAAAACACTGCTAAATGGTGTGGTGCTAGCAGGTGGGCAAACCGCTGAAGATGACATGCGTTATGCACTAGATAATCTTTTTGAGCACCCTAATGTTGCGCCATTTATCTCTAAGCAGCTTATTCAACGTTTAGTGACCTCTAACCCAACGCCACAATACGTAGAGCGTGTAGCGAATATATTTGATGACAATGGCAGTGGAGAGCGCGGTGATTTAGCAGCTGTAGTTAGCGCTATTTTGCTTGATGATGAAGCCAGGCAAAATTCAGGTGTAATAAGTTATTACGGAAAAATTCGCGAGCCTTTATTACGAACCGTTCAGTTCTGGCGTGAACTAGATGCCGCTAGCCCTGCTAATTGGTACTTCACTTGGTCACTAAACGACAGCCACGGACAAACCCCGCTGGGATCGCCATCGGTATTCAATTTCTTTAGACCAGATTATCAACCCGCCGATTTGTTGGAGCTAGATATTGTTGCACCGGAGTTACAAATCGCTAATGACGCAGCATTAATTGGTCAGTTCAATAACCAGTACAGCGGTTTTCTATGGAACATAAAAGAGCTGATTTCTGAGCCAAGTGATAAACGCATTATGCTGAGCCTACAAGCTCACGTGGATATTCTTGAGCAACAGGGTTTAGAAGCGTTGCTCGATTACTACGATACCTTGTTTTATAGCGGCAGCATGAGCAGTGACCAGCGCCAAACTCTGCGCGAAGTGCAAGATATTTGGTCGAGTTGGACCCCTTATCAGCAAGTTGCGTTTTTGTTGTTTACCGTGTCGGTTTCTCCCGACTACATAGTTCAGCTTTAGGAGCCTGAGATGACTTATAAAAACAGGCGAGAGTTTTTATCGCTGTGCTTAAAAGGTGGGGTGTCGATGGCAGCGCTCACCAGTATGCAATTAAAAGCGATGACAAGTTTGGCGACACCCGCGGCCAGCGCCGATGGATTTAAAGCCTTAGTATGTATTTTTTTGAAAGGCGGCAACGACTCTTTCAATATGCTAATCCCTCAGCAAGGTGATCCTTTAGCGGCTTATTTAAACAGTCGCCAAAATCTGGCGGTGAGTGATGCGATTGCGATTGACCCGATTACCGCAGTTGATGGGGGAATTGGTTTAAACCCTGCGTTATCACCCATTGCACCTTTGTTTAATAATCAAAAACTTGCTGTGGTTTCTGGCGTAGGGAGTTTAGTTGCGCCTATTACCTTGGAGCAGTACAAAGCCAAAAGTGCTGCTATACCTAACAATTTGTTTTCACATAACGACCAGCAAGCCACGTGGATGCAAGGTCGCGAAAAAGAAAGCATTAATTATGGTTGGGGCGGGCGCATTTTAGAGCTGCTCAATCAACATGACAACTTTGGTTCAAACATATCTTTATCTGGAAATAACCTCTGGCAAACTGGCCCAAATGCGATTCCTTTTGCCATGAATAAATCGGGTATTACCCGACTGAATGCTTACAACAGTACTTCGCAACGTACTCAAGATTTTAGGCTACAGCTCGAGCAAATGTTTAGCCGCGCTAGCCACCCCTTGGCAAAAAGCTACAGTGATAAATTAGACACCTCGATTAGCAATACCGAACAGCTAAACGAAGCGCTTGGCAGTGCTGAGGAGTTCACCGATGTATTTGGTGATAGCAATTTGTCTAAGCAATTGCTTGCAGTTGCCAAAACCTTATCTGTGCAATCGCAATTTGGGGTAGGGCGACAAGTTTATTTTGTAGGCATGGGCGGTTTTGATACTCACGATGATCAAAATGTTAATCACCCCGCTTTATTGCAGCAGCTTTCTCAAGCCATGGCTGAGTTTGACAGCGCGATGACGAGCTTAGGTTTATCTAATCAAGTGACTACTTTCACCATGTCAGATTTTGGCAGAACCCTAAGTTCTAATGGCGACGGCACTGATCATGGCTGGGCTGGTAATCAACTTGTGATGGGCGGAGCGGTAAATGGTGGCGAGATTTATGGCTCAGTTATCGAGCAAGCATTAGACAGCGCTTATGATGTGGGCGGCGGTCGAATGATCCCACAAGTGGCCAATGAGCAATATTTTGCCAGTTTAGCCCGTTGGTTTGGATTAAGTGATAGTGAGGTGCTCGAGTTATTCCCAAGCCTTAGCAACTTTAACCAAAGCCATTTATCGATGTTTAGCTAAGGGTGTAAACAAGTAACAAAAAAGGCCAGCTTAAAGCTGGCCTTTTAGTATGCATATGAGCTTACTTAGCCTCTGTTGCTTTCTCTTCTTGAGGTAATACCAAGTTAAGAATAATAGCTACAATGCCACACAGACCAACACCTTTAAGGGTGAATTCGCCTACGCCAACGGCCATGCCGCCAATACCAAACACTAGGGTTACAGACACAATCACCAAGTTACGTGGAATAGAGAGATCAACTTGTTTGCTAATTAAGGTGTTTAAACCAATGGCAGCAATAGCACCAAATAACAAACACATAATGCCGCCCATTACCGGTACCGGAATCGACAACAACAAGGCACCGGTTTTACCCACAAAAGCTAGGCCAATGGCAAATACCGCAGCCCAAGTCATAATCACTGGGTTGTAAGTTTTAAGTAGGCTTACTGCACCGGTCACTTCGCCGTAACTTACTACCGGTGGAGCGCCAAAGCTGGCAGCTGTCATAGTGGCTAAACCATCACCCAATAATGAGCGGTGAATACCAGGCTTTTCTACGAAGTTTTTGCCAGTCACATTGGAGATTGCCAGTATGTCACCAAAGTGCTCAATGGTAACAATTAGGCCAATTGGAGCGATGAATAAGATGGCCTGCCAGTTAAACTCTGGTGTTACAAACTCTGGAATCGCAAACCAAGCAGCTTGGCTTACAGAAGTAAAATCTACTAAGCCAAAGAATAAGCTGAGTACATAACCTACCACCACGCCACTAATAATTGGCATAAGTTTAAGCATGCCTTTGGCAAAAATAGATACCACAATGGTGGTGAACAAGGCGGCTAAAGAGATAAGCAATGCGATGTCTTGTTCTACTAATACCGCTGATCCATCACCAGTTTTACCTAGTGCCATGTTTACCGCAACTGGCGCTAAACCTAAGCCAATTACCATAATTACAGGGCCAACTACCACCGGGGGTAAAAAGCGTTCAATCACTTTAACGCCACGTACTTTTACCACGGCACTAATAATAATGAACATTAAGCCTGCAGCCATTAGGCCACTTAAAGTAGCGGGTAAGCCAAATTGTTGCGTGCCCAAAATAATTGGACCAATAAAGGCGAATGAACTTCCTAAGAAAATAGGAATTTGTCGTTTGGTGCAAAACTGAAAGATTAAGGTACCAATACCCGCACCCAACAGCGCAAGGTTGGGGCTTATTCCGGTTAATAGTGGTACTAAGGTGGTAGCGCCAAATGCAACAAGTAACATTTGTGCCCCAAGTAGTGGGGTGTTCATCCGTCATTCTCCCTGAACAAAAAAATTTGCTTAGTGTAATCCGAAGGCTGTTATAAAAAAATGATCAAGGTAGTTACTCTTTAAAAAAGTCTTTGTTTTATTATAGTTGCGTGTTCTTTTAGACTTATGTAGCGGGATAGTTCAAAGTAATACTCTACGCTAGGAGGTAATGTGGCAAAGCAGCAGAAACAAAAAATCTCAGATGAAACGGTAGCAACGGCAGATGCGATAGCAAAAGCTAATCAGCGGCCCGGTCAAACTAAAGAGCAAACCAAATTAATATCGGCAGGTATTCAAAAAGGAATTGAGCAATACAAAAAGCAGCATAAAGCTAAAATGCGTGAAGCCGACAAAGCACGTAAAAAACAAGCTCGTCAACAAAGCGATAAGCAAGTTGATGCACAGGAAAGCCCTCAATCTGCAGGCTCGAACAAGCCTCAGTATTTGCCTTGGGTGCTGCTAGCCTTGTCGTGGATAGGTTTTGCAGCCTATGTTTATAGTTACTCGCCAAATTAGGAGCTAATCATGCGAGGCAAGCACGTTCTTATTCGCCCTTACTTACCAAGTGATGCTGTTGCCCATGCCGAGGCGGTTCGCGAAACGGCTATTAGCGGGTGTCGTTGGCTAGATTGGATGGAAGAAGATTACCCTGAAGAGGAAAGCCGCTCTTGGTTAGCGCTAAGCCAAGCTGCGATTGCCAAGAACATTGCCTTTGATATGGGCATATTTGCTAGCCAAGGTGGGGAGTTTTTGGGCGCTATCGCCATTAATCGTATTGAATGGAATTACCGCGCCGCCAACTTGGGTTATTGGATAAAAGACAGCGCCAGCGGAAAAGGCATCGCCACCGAAGCCGTGCGTTTAATGGCTGATTATGCCTTTAATGCTTTGCAGCTAAACCGACTAGAGTTGGTTATCGCTGAAGAAAATTTTGCCAGCCGCCGCGTTGCAGAAAAAGCCGGCGCTCAGTTTGAATGCTTAGCTCGTGCGCGAGTATTGGATTACGGTAAGCCCTGTCATGCGGCAATTTACTCACTGATTGGCGATGACCTACTACAACCACAAGGTTAGCTATCTACGCTTTTAAGTGATGTGCGACCACGTTGGTTAATAAATTTGAGCATCGATTTCCCCAGCAGCCAGGGGAGATCTTGATTCACGGCCTGATAGCCTAAATGGCTAGCCACATGGTTAGTGAATTGATTCCAACCAACGTTCGCTAAACGCCACGCCACACTTTTTTGCTGAGACGCATCAATAAACAAATGCACAATCGCTCGAAAGCGTGGAGACTCCAAACTGTCTAACCAAGTGAGGCGCAAGCTTTCTCGGCTACTTAAATCTAGGTGTTGAATAAAGTTTTGAGTCAGTCGGCTATTTACCGCTGAAGTTATCGATTGTAAGTTAGGGAAGCAGTCGTTAAGTTCTGCGTCGCTAATACCGCATTGGCTGGCGATGTTCTTCATCTCAATTTGTTGCCAATCACCCTCTAATAGAAAGGCCAATACCTGATCGAGAATGCGTTCTTTAAGTTGCTGCTGAGGTGACAAGTTTGCTGGCGTCATGGCTCGCTTCCTGCGAATTAAGTATGCAAACTTTCCACACACTTAGGGACTATAAAAATCGCTCAGGAAAGTCACTAATAACCATATCCAACCATGGTAACAATGCGGTGATTTCGGTGGGCTCATTTACAGTGTATGTAGACAAACGATAACCCGCCAGTTTGATTTGCTTGGCTTGGGCGACACTCAGCTTTTGATAATTACAATGGCAAGCAACGGCATCAATGTCTGCGAGTTGTTGTCGCCAGTTTTCTGGAGGGGCTTCATAAAGCTGGGCGAGCTCTAATTGCTTGGCATGTTTATGTAAAAACAACAGAATTTGATGATCAAAGCTGGATATCAGCAAATCGCTTAAGGGAAAATTACAGTGCTCAATCTCTTCTAGCACCGCTTCGGCAAGCTGCTGGCGCGGCTGTTGGTGATACTTAAGCTCTAAGTTTAGCTTCAAACCTAATTTTTTTGCGTGTATTAAATATTGGCGCAAGCTAGGGATTTGTTGGCCAATAAACTCTGGCGCAAACTTAACCCCTGCATCGATGGTTAGCAACTGATCTAAGCTGTGCTCAGCCACTTTGCCGCTGCTGTGGGTGCAGCGGTCTAAGTTTTCATCGTGAAATACTATAGCTTGGTGATCGCTTGCCAAAAAGGTATCAAATTCGACCCAGCTTAAACCTAGCTCTGCAGCTCGGTCTAAACCTGCTAAAGTGTTTTCTGGCGCGCTGCCTGCTGCGCCGCGATGCCCTACAATAATCACCATAGATTTACCGTTATTAAGTTATGTAATTCAGTTTAGCCCAGCAGATTAATGCCTGAATAATACAATTTTATGATTCCTCTAACAGACTCGCGCCACAGTGTTTACAGTAGTCTGCATCATGGTCGTGACCTGCGCGCTCACAATGCAAACAACGATGTTCGCGCTGTTCTCTGCGCATCTCGTTTACTAACTCAGCGCCCACAATGCCGGTTGGCACGGTGATAATGGCAAAGCCAGTTATCATTACTAAGGCCGCAAGCGCTTGTCCTAATGGTGTGGCAGGGGATATATCACCATAACCCACGGTGGTAATGGTAACAATCGCCCAGTAGATGCTCTTCGGAATACTGGTAAAGCCGTTTTCGGGCCCTTCAATGGCATACATTAAGGCACCATAAATGGTGGTAATTAAGCAGATACAGAATAAGAACACCAAAATCTTACGCCTTGCCAGCATTAAGGCGCGCAGTAGCACGTTGGCCTCACTCATATAGCGCACTAACTTAAGCACCCGCAAAATTCGTAATATACGCAGTAAACGAAATAGCAGCATAACTTGGGCAGCAGGGTAAAGCAGCGCTAAATAGGTAGGTAGAATAGCCAGTAAATCAACAATGCCATAAAAGCTTTTGGCGTACTCTTTGGGCTGGGGAGAACAGTACAAGCGAGCGATATATTCAAGGGTGAAAAACAAAGTAAATACCACCTCTAAGGCGATAAACCAGGTATGGTAGAGCTGCTCGAACTCACTGACTGAATCTAAGATAACCACACTTACGCTGGTGATAATGGCGACGACTAACAGCAGATCAAAGCGTTTACCGGCTTTGGAGTTATAACCAAAAATTATCTCATAAAGCCGCTGCTGCATTGGGCTTTGTTTGCTTGTTTCGTTAGACACAGATTCATCCTTGATTAGGTTTCTGGCTTAAGTATATCGGTAAAAATTCGCAATGGTAGTTGCTGGGTTTTCTGGTTTTTTGGTTATGCCTCGGCCAGTTTGCAGTTCTCTAATACAAAATCTTTGAAGCGCTGATTGGCGCGAGACATATAGGCGTCGCGACGCCAAGCTAAGCCTAGTTCTAGAAAAAACGGCGGATTAAAGCTTAATGAGTGCAGGGCGTCGCCCGGTTGCACCACCATGCTAAGCAGGGTGGTGATGCCAAAATCTCGTGCCACTATCGATTTAATCAAAGGTATTAAGTTGGTTTGAAAAGAGACCTGCGGCCCCCGCTGCTGCTCACGACTTATTTGCTCTATCACCTTGTGGTGAAAGTAGCCCTCTCTAAATAGCACCAACTCATGGTCTAAAAACTCTTGGTGGCTAATGCTGCTTTGTTGGCTTAGCGGGTTATCTTGGCTACAACAAGCTAGCAGTTCTCCTTTGTAAATTGGTTCGCAATGTAGCTCGGGTGGTACATCGTGGGTGACTACAATGCCTAAATCTAATTCGCCACTCAGTAGCTTTTTTCTCACCAATTCGGTACCTGCATCTATCACCGACAAATTTAGTTGTGGGTAGAGGCTTTTAAAGCCCATGAGTAACGGCGGGAAGAAGTAAGAACCCATCATGCTAGGAATGCCAATGGTTACCATGCCGCTTTCTAAGCCTACTAAGGATTGCATGGCTTGTTTGGCGTCTTCGGCCTGTTTAAGCAATTGTATTGCGTGCTGGTAAAGAATTTTGCCTTCAGCACTTAAGCTTACTTTACGCTCATTGCGTTGTAGCAATTGAATGGAGAGCTGCTGTTCCAACTTTTTTATGGTAGCGCTAATGGCTGGCTGGGCAATGCCCAAGTGTTTAGCCGCGGCGGTAAAACTAGCTAACTCTACTACCGTTACAAATTGTCGCAGTTGTCGCAGTTCCATTTGCATTCCCATAAGTAAAAGTTATCACAGTGATAATACTAATATATTTTATTTATTAGTAGTGCAGGCATAGCATTACCTTATCGCTATTGATTGAGTTGGCTATGCAGTATCAGCAAAACAGTAAGGGCTTTTGGAAAGTAACCGCAGCAGTATCTGCGGCTTCATTGGTTACCTTTTTTAACCTTTACTTGGTGCAACCGCTGTTGCCTATGTTTGCCAGCGAATATCAGGTATCGGCGTTGGCCGCCAGTGCTATGTTATCGGCAGCCATGTTAGGCATGGCTTTGGGATTGTTGTTGTTAGCCTCCTTATCTGATGCCGTGGGGCGGCGCAAGATCCTGCTGTTCTCTATCGCATTAGTCCCTTGTTTAAGTTTACTGATAGGCTTGGCGCACCCCCAATCGTTTTATGCCATTGTAGCTTTGCGTTTTCTGCAGGGTGTCTGTTTGGCTGGCGTTCCTGCGGTAGCGATTGCTTACTTAGCAGAGCAATTAGATCCGCAAGCCTTGATCAAAGCGGTGGGTATTTTTATCGCGGCCAACTCTTTAGGTGGAATTGGTGGGCGTTTACTTGGGGGCTGGAGTGCCGACTTGCTAGGCTCTTGGCAGATGTCGTTTATGGTAGTTGCCTTACTTAGCTTATTTATGGCCTTAGCAGTAGTAATGCTACTGCCAGCAGAACAAGCTAAAACCTTAGGTCGCTGGCGCTTATGTCAAAGTCTCGCTAACTATAAACGGCATATGCGCAACCCGCAGTTAGTATGTGCTTACTTAGTGGGCGGCATCGGTTTTGGGGTGTTCATAAACCAGTTCTCTTACCTCACTTTTATTTTGGCCGAAGCGCCATTTTCGCTGCCAGCTAGCCTTACGTCGTTATTGTTTCTTAGTTACCTAGGCGGCACATTTACTGCGAGCTCGGCCGGGCGAATTGCGCAACGTTACGGCGGTAAAAGTTGCATAGTGCTAGGTTTATTGGTGATGACTATCGCCAGTTTATTAAGTCTGTTTGGCGAACTATGGATGTTGTTATTGGCAATGGTGGTCTCTTCAATGGGCTTCTTTTTCTGCCATGCTCAAGCCAGCGCGTGGGTAAACCAACATGCCACCCAAGCTAAGGCCAGCGCATCAGCTCTTTATACGATTAGTTATTATATTGGCGCAGCAAGTGGCGGCGCATTAATGCAACCCTTCTTTGCAGCTTGGGGCTGGCAGGGCATTGTGTTGGTAAGTATTTGCTCACTGTCGGCGGTGGCATTTATGGCGCAGCGTTATCTTCGTTCAGAACCAGTGAATAGAGCCCTGTATCATAAGGCTCTATAGCTACGTTTTGCTTATTGAAGTAACAATCGTTGTTTTTCTAAATAGATTTCTTCGCTAATTAGCCCGTCCTCATGTAGCGCTTTTAGTTCTTTTAGTTGAACGGTAAGGCTAGGTTCTTGGGTGGTTTTCTTCGAAACCTGATTAATCGCCTGAGGTAAAAGTCGTTTAGTGTCATTTACGATATTTTTAATCCATCCTCTTGGGTTAAATGGCCTATCAACTTCGACTACTGGCTCACTTGGGCTCATGCCCGGTGTTGTATATGTTCGCGACCCTGTTGTATTTATATCTACGTGAGTATCGCTATAATCAATGACTACTTTTGCCTTCGTATTGCGCTTATGAAGGTGGGCTGTGGTTTGGGATTCAAGTTGTTCATCAACGGTCCAGCCTCGCCTGATTAAAGAATCATATAAGGCGACTTTAACAGCCTCACTTGAAGCATTTGGCGCATCTACTTTAAAAGAAGTGGTATATACTTTGGCGTTAACTACAAAGGGAAATAGAACTAACAAAAGTAGCGTGTATATTCGGTGTGACATTTGAACTTTCTTCCTTGATATCTCAAATTTTTGCATAGGATATAATTGTTTATAGGTAACGCAATTACTTTTTCAGCTTAAGGCCATATTTGGGGTTTAAAACTCACAATTTGTTGGTTGTGTTACCGTAATGTTGTTTGGCTTGCCTATTACTGGGTCACCATGGGCGGGAACTACATCTTCAAAATCTAAGGGATATGAAGTTTTTAAACTCACTAGCTTCTAGAGCGGCCGTTTCTAGTTAGCCAAAACCAATGCTGTAGATTTAAATAGTTCACTCTTTCTGTTCAATACTTCTCCAAAAAAGTTAATTTAGCTAACTTTGGCAAATTGAGACTAGAGCTTTAACTTCAAAAAACTGTCACTGAGTTGTCACATTTTGTTCGTCATTTTTATGTTTTTTTGTCATTAAGTTTCGTCAGGCTAGACCAGTTAATGGCGCCGCTGTGTGCGGCATTTTTATGGTCTCAGGGACGAGTAATATGAACCCCAGAAATTTTATGTTAATGGGCCTATGTGCCTTAGGTACTAGCGCGCAAGCGAATGTACTCATTAGTGAATATATAGAAGGTAGTAGCTTTAATAAGGCAATTGAAATTGCGAACTATGGTGATCAAACAGTCGATCTAAGCGCTGGTGATTATCAGCTGCGCTTGTTTTCCAACGGAGCAAGCACTGCCACCAATACCCAAGCGTTAAGTGGCAGTTTAGCGCCAGGCGAAACCTTAGTATTTGTGAACAGCAATGCGGTGATTGGCAATAACGACAATGCCCTAATCCCCCCTGGAGTGGGCATTGAGTCAAGCGTGGTTAACTTTAATGGTGATGATGCAGTTGGCTTGTTTGCCAACGATGTATTGCTTGATCGCGTTGGTCAAATTGGTGTGCGTCAAACCTGGACTGATGGCGGCGCTTCAACGCAAAATCAAACTTTGCGCCGCCTTGATGAAAGCAGCCTTGATAACGACAACAGCCAAGAATTTGTGATTTCATCTCGCTGGTTCAACTACGCAATAAACACTGTTGATGGTCTAGGCTGCATTGGCCAAGGTGCTTGCGATGACGATGGCGGGCCAATTGACCCTCCAATATCAGAAATTGGCCAATGTGGGGATACAAGCACTGCGATTAATAGCATTCGCTCAGCCAATTTATTAGACCAAGAGATATTGGTTGAAGCTGTTGTAGTGGGTGATTTCCAAGGCGATGCTAATAACAATCAATTATCTGGCTTTTTTATACAGCATGCCGATGCTAACTGGGATGCAGACCCTCAAACTTCTGAAGGGATTTTTGTTTACCACTACGCAGATGGCGTTTCGCTAGGCCAACGAGTACGCGTAAAAGCAACTATAGCCACTTATAGCGGTGGTAATCAGCTTAAAGATGTAAGCGGCTTAATTGTGTGTGGCGAAGAAGCGCTACCTAGTGCAACCAGCCTAAACCTACCTTTGGTGGATGCGGATCTTTATCACCTAGAAGGCATGCGTGTGGTGCTGCCGCAAACCTTGCATGCCACGCCTGCCTACACCTTTAATCGTTATGGCGAAACGGTGTTGTCATTAGGTAAGCGCTTTAAATCTACCCAGGTTTACCCAGCCAATACGCCAGAAGCCGAAGCTTTAGCCCTGGCTAATCAGCTTAACCGCTTGGTATTGGATGATGGTTTAAGTTCGCAAAATCCCGATGATATAGCCTACTTCCCTAATTTCTCAGCCTTAAATAGCCTGCGCGCTGGTTCGCAAGTGAGCAATGTTGAAGGCGTTATTAATTACAGTTTCGGCCAGTTTCGGGTGCAGCCTACGGTAGTACCTAACTTTATCGATGCAAACCCAAGAACCACCGAGCCAGAACTAGAGGAGCTAGGTAACTTAACTGTTGCAAGCTTCAACGTGCTTAACTTTTTCACCGATTTAGACATCGACAATGCGACTGATTTTCGTGGGGCGGATACTGCTGAAGAGTTTGAACGTCAGCGGGCTAAATTGGTGTCGGCCTTAGTCGCCATGAATGCCAACGTTGTAGGCTTAATGGAGCTGCAAAATAACGGTTTTGATGAGGCTAGCGCAATTCAAAACTTAGTTGATGCGGTTAATGTTCAGCTGCCCGAGCAACAACATTACGCCGTAGTGAAGCCTTTAAGTGAACGTATTGGTAACGATATGATCACGGTAGGTTTAATCTACCAGCCAAGTGTTGTGCAGGTTTATGGTGATGCGCAGCTAATTAATTCTTATCCCTTTGACGACGTTACTGCTAAGCATCGTGTTCCTTTAGTGCAGCAATTTAGCATGGTAGATGGCGGCGAGCGCTTTTATGTTGCAGTTAACCACTTTAAGTCTAAAGGCAGTAACTGTAATGCCTTAGGCGACCCAGACATGGGAGATGGTCAGGGCAATTGTAATGGTCAACGCACTTTAGCGGCGCAAACACTGAGCCAGTTTTTTGCCGAAAAACAACAGGTATTGTTGCTGGGAGACTTTAACGCGTACGCCAAAGAAGACCCAATGTTAGCCTTTGAAACGGCCGGCTTTACTAACCTAGTACCACTGTTCGAAGCAAACAGTTACTCCTACTACTACGATGAAGAAGCAGGCAGTTTAGACCACGCCTTGGCCGATTCAGCCTTAACATCACGAGTGCTAGATGCCACCGATTGGCATATAAATGCCGACGAACCAACCGGTTTAGATTACAACACCGAGTATAAGTCTGACGCGCAAATTACTAACTTTTATGCGCCACATGCTTATCGCGCATCGGATCATGATCCAGTCATCATTGCTTTAGATATGCGCAGTGAGGGCACTATTAGCACCGCGACTGAACTCACCATTGCCGAAGGCAGTAATGGCTCGTTAACGATAGAGCGTTTAGCCGGTGATTTTGGCGATGTAGTGCTTAAGTACCAAGTAGTTGCGGGTTCAGCCGATGAGCAAGATTTAGCATTGCTAAGTGGCGAACTAACCTGGCTTGACGGTGATATGAGCAGCCGAGAGCTAAACATCGCTGCGTACACCGACGAGCTAGTAGAGGGAGCGGAGCGCGCCTATTTGCAGTTAAGCATAGAGCAAGGCGCGGCCAGTTTAGCCTTGCCGCAAGTTGAGCTGATTATTGAAGACAACACGCCATTAAGTGTTGCCATGCAGTTTGAGCAAATGAACGTTGCTGAGTCTGCTGGCAACATTACCATCCCGCTGGTGTTAAATGGTGAAGCCAGCACTACTGTTAGTGCGTGGGTATTGGTATTGCCATCGTCTGCTAATTGGTTTGACTACCGCGCGCCGTTTTTCCAACGTGTACAATGGAGTGAAGGTGAAAGTGGCGTTAAAACGGTGAGTGCAAAAATCGTTGATGATAAGCGCAAAGAAGGTGACGAACGCTTTAAGGTTTACTTGTTTTCGGCTCGTCCAGCCCAACTAGGTAACATTACTAGCACTTGGGTAAACATTAGCGACAACGATTAAACAGCCAACATTGTAATAGAAAAGGCGAGCTACATGGCTCGCCTTTTTTGTTTTTAATACTTAACCTGAATTCGGGATAAGGAAGTGACGATAACTCTGCTAGCCAGTACTTAATCTAGCTTCATGTTTCTGGCGAGATAGTTTTACTTAGTTCAAGGCGAAGCTGCGCGCCAATAGCTAGTCTATTGCAAGTAGCTTCAACACCGAAATAAGTAAAAATAGCCGCTAGAAACCAGTTTATTATCCTGAGCTCAGGTTACTTACTTTTTGCTGGCAACAATGGCGTAAACAAGTGGCGAGTTATAGTGCTCGTGTTCATAAACAAACTCGCCGGCAGCGCGCTCGGTTAAATCTTCAAAACAATTATATGGGCTGTAATCGTATTCGTTTAGCAGCTCTATGTTTAAGCCTGCGTGAATCAGTGCATTTACTACATCAGATAAGGGGTGACCCCAGGTTAGCATTGGGCTCTCTTCGCCATCGTCGTTTTCGGTATAAGTGCCTTCTTCATCTAAATCTGCTTCATCACGATGAAAGTAACCATAACCACTGACTAAATCATGAACCGGATGAAACTCAGCTAAACAAAGCTTGCCGCCGGGTTTTAAGCTGTTTGCAATTACTTGAGCCCAGCGAGTGATGTCGGGTAGCCAACATAACGCGCCGTAAGACACAAATACCCAGTCATAAGTGGTTTGATTAGTGTCGCCAAAAGCATATACATCGCTACAAATAAACTCGGTCTTTAAGCCTGTTTTTTCTGCCAGTTCTTCAGCGCGCTTAATCGCCTCGCTAGAAAGATCAACAGCGGTAACCTCGGCGCCCAAGCGCGCCCAAGATAAGCTGTCTAAGCCAAAATGGCATTGCAGGTGTAACAGCTTTTTACCATTAACATCGCCCATGAGCTTGCGCTCAATAGACTTGAGCGAACTGTTCCCAGCGAGAAATCCATTTACATCATAAAAATCAGAATCTACGTGAAGCTCGGTACGTTTGTCCCAAGCGGCTTTGTTTAGCGCTAAATAGTCCATGTTGGCCACTGCTCAATTATCATTACTAGGCTAAAAGTTTACCGCAAAGCGTGTGCTTAAAGCAGTACTCGCTGACAAAACTAGACGTTTTAGTGGCTGCTTTGGTGCTCGCGGTGTTTTAGCAACATGTCTTCCAGCAATATTAAACCTAAACACACGCCGTTGGGGCCGGTTACTGCTACTACGGTGTAGGGTTGATTAACAAATTGCTCAAACAGCTGATCGAATGAAGTCTCTAAACTTACTTGCAGAAAATCTTTACTCATTACCTGATGGACGCGTTTATTTAAGGTCATTAAGTCGCGGTTTTGTTCACCTTTGGTATTGAGGTACGGGCTAATGGCGGCGCTTACATCACTTTGTTGCAGCACGCCTAAACAGTGGCTTTGTTCGATCACCAATAAATGTCTGGTTTGATGCCGTTCAAATTTTTCTAGCGCCACGCTGAGCTTTTGGTCGGGGCCAATTTTGGGGAAGTCACGACGCATTATGGTTTGTGCGTTCACTATATTGTCTTGATACAGGTGCTGCGACAGCGGCATATAAACCGGGTCGTTATGGCTGCTTAAGGTTTGTTCTAGGCTACGTGGTTTACTAAAAATATAACCTTGCAGCATATCTACATTTAACTTGGATAATAGGTAGAGTTCTTGTTGGGTTTCTACGCCTTCGGCGATCACCTTACCTCCCATTTTGTGGGTAAGCTTGCACAGCATGTCGATCATCGAGAATTCGTTAGATTCTTCCGTTAAACCAGAAACAAACGAGCGATCAATTTTTACAATGTTTACCGGAATTTGCCGCAGATAAGAGAACGACGAATAGCCTGTTCCAAAATCATCTAAGGCAATGGCAATGTTATGTGCTTTAAGCTTATCTAACCATTCGGAGTGATAATAAGAATCATCAAAATAAGCCGATTCGGTAAGCTCTAAAGTGATTAGGCTTAAATCAATATCACTGGCTTCAAAAATATTTAAGGTATCTGCCAAGCAACAATGGGAAACCCTATCATTAACTACCGAGCGATTAATCGACATGCCAATATTGTTGTTGTGGTAGTGGCGTTGCAGCAGTGGTAAATCGTGTAAGGCTTGTTTGGTAACCGCGGCGTCTATTTGGTCAATCCAGTTGTATTCTTCTGCTATTTCAATTAGTTCTTGCACACTGTATGGGAGCTTGGTGTCTAACTTTACTCGGCATAGCGCTTCAAATTTAACTATTTTTAGCTCAGGTAATGCAACAATGGGTTGGTAATAAGCTTCTACTTGATTAGCCGCTAGGGCTTGTCTTAGTAGGGTGGCTAAGGTGGCTTTTCGGTTAAAGCGCTTAGATAAGCGCCGGTCATAATAATACAAGGAAGAATCGTTGCCTTGGCTGTTAGCAATTAGCGCTTGGCTAGCATGTGCCAACATCTGCGAAGGCGAAGACGCATCTATCTGTAACACCGAGGCTCCGCCATGTACGGTAGCCGACAGGCCAATATCTTCATAACTATTGTGGCCTTCTAATGCAGCGAGGGCGCTTTTTAAGGTTTGTTCAATGTCTTCCATTTGCTTGGGCACAACCCAATAAGCCGCAAACATTTTTTCATTAAGTATGCCTAAATGCCCTCGTTGGCTTAGCTGACTAAAGCGCTGCGCCACCAACCATTGGCGGGTTATTGTGCTGGTGGCTTGTGCAAGGCTAACGCTAAATACTAAGCCAACTATGGTGACCTCGTTGCTAAGCTGCTTGTAGTCGGCATTTAGCTTTTTGTTAAATGCGTTTTTGTCTGGTACATGCACTTTTGAGTTGGCGTTAGGATCGTCTTCGTCCCATAAATCGGTAGAGGTATCTAAGCGGTGGCTAGATGAGACATAAACATGGTCTTCATTAGGTAGATCAATACGTTGAATGCGCGCTTCGTGAGCGTATACCTCACCTTGTTTGGTTTTTGCTAATAGTTCGCCGGTCCAAATTTTTTTCTCGTCTACGTGGCCCCACAGTTTTTGATAAAACGGTTTGGTGTAGCGGCCACTTTTAAGTATCGATGCGGGTTGGCCCAGCAACTCATGTTCTGGGTAGCCCGTGTTATTACACATAGCCTCGTTCACCATCAATATGGTGTGATTGATGTCGGCAATCATTAAGCCTTCATGAGCTTGAGCAAAAACCCGTTTTAAAAATGCGAGTTCCTGCTGTTTGGTAAGAAAGTACTGTTTTAACTCAATGGTGCCAGTAATCACCTTGTCATTTTTGGGTAGGGGATTAATGACAATCTCAGCAATGTAGCGATGTTGGTAGGCATTTAATATAGCGGTTTGAATAATCGGTTTACCCGTATCGATGACTTGGCGAATATGCTTTTTAAGTAACGATAATTGGGTTTTCTCAAAGGCTGCAAATAGCTGCGAAAGGGTGAGCACCGATTGACTAGGGTAACCCAGCATCGCAATAAGTTGATGAGGGCATGTAAAGTCGTTGTTTTGTAAATTAATAGACCAAGCCTGTGGGGCAAAATCTTTAACTTTTTGGAATGAAGATTCATCAACGACCATTATTCGCCCCTAGCGACTGATTACTTGTCATTACCAACAATTAGATTACTCATTTAAACTTTAGCAAACACTGAGAAAGGCTACTGACAAATTACTACCTTATTTTTGATGGTTTGCTTTAGCTCAATTTTTGAGCTTGATTACTCCCCAAGTGTTCATTCTCTCGCCTCAATAAGCTGTAAGTAATACTGAAAGGTGCTGGTTAAAGCTTTTTTGGTTTTGCCGTTAATCTACACCCATCAACGCAACAGATACTGATTAAGAAAGGTGAACATTATGAACAAGACTCTTATCGCACTTACTATCGCAGCTTCTACCTTCGGCATTATGCAAACAGCTAAGGCGTGCACAACTGCTGCTTACCACAATGGCGAAGCACAAGTGACCATGCGCACCATGGACTGGAACGGCTACGACAACGCCACGGTAGTAGGCAAAGGTCGCGGCATAGAGACTAGCTACAGCAAAACCGACGGCGTAAGCAGCAAAGCAAAATATGCAGCCATTAAAATTGAATCATTTGCTCATGGTACTGTTGCCGAGGGCATAAATGAAAAAGGCTTAGAAGCGCGCATCTTGTATTTAGGTACGGCAGCGGGAACGCAGTTTCAAGACGACACTGCCGAGGTGCCTAACGTAGATGCAGGGCAAGTACCAAACTACGTATTAGATAACTTCGCTACGGTAGCCGAAGCGCTTGATGGCTTAAAAGCCGTAGAGGTAATACCTACCGGTATTACTGGCATACCAGGTCATGAAGAAGAAGCTATTTACCCGCCAGTACATTTTCAATTGGTAGATGCATCCGGCGATGTGGCAGTTGTGGAATACATTGGCGGCGAAATGAAAGTATATAACGAGCACGGTGCCAGCTACATGAGCAACGACCCAGCTTTTGACTTTCACTTAAACCTAGATAAAGAACAGGTAGAGCCTAATGCCACTATTCGTGCAGCCGACCGTCGCTTGCGCGCCAAACTAAGCACCGAAGACTTATACCAACGCAACGTTACCGATAGCCAGCAAGCGCTTATCTCAATGAAAGCCACCCAAGCGGCTGCGTTCTCTGGCTACAACCAGCAAGACCCATATGCTGACAACGCAACCTTTCCAACGCTTTGGACAGTATTCACCGACCGCACTAACAAAACTATGATGTTAGATCGCGCTCATACCTTTGCGGTAGAAAGCTACAGCTTTGATATGTTTGATACCGGCGTAGCAGAGCGAGTAGTACTAGGTGAGAACCCAATGCCAAACGCAACGTTTACTAATGACTCAAGCAATTAAGTGTTGTGAAACAAAGTTTAACTTATAACGGGCTGCGGCCCGTTTTTTGTTGGTTTCGTTTGTCTACAAAGGGTGATGGTTTCGCCTTTCGGCGACTTCATTAAGCTTTGGCGGCTAAAGCTTAACGAAGCAAAAAGAAAGGTCGCCCGCATTATCATATTTCCTCGTTACTCAATGTCGCAAGTCCAATCTTCGCATGAATACGCCATTGCTAGTGTTTTTAGCTGGAGTGTTTTATTTCGCCTTTCGGCGACGTCATTTTTCTTTGGCGACCAAAGCTTAACGAAGCAAAAAGAAAGGTCGCCCGCATTATCTTATTTCCTCGTTACTCAGTGCCAAGCGCGCCTGCGCAACTCGCTACGCTCAAACAGTGCTCGGCTTAATCGCTTGGTACTTGCGTGACTCGGCGATAATGAAGGGGAGCTGACAATAGACTACAGTGGTTAGTTTCGCCTGTCGGCGACGTCATTTTCTTTGAACAGCCAAAGAAAACGAAGCAAAAGAAAGGCTGCCCTGCATTATCTTATTTCCTCGTTACTCAGTGCCAAACGTGCCTGCGCAACTCGCTACGCTCAAACATTGCTCGGCTTAATCGCTTGGTACTTGCGTGACTCGGCGATAATGAAAGGGAGAGAAGAGCAAACATGAGAAAACTCAATTATTGAGTTTGTTGTTATTTTTGTAAGTGTTGTTAGGGTATGATTGTTTTAGATTTTTGAAGGTTGCTAGCTCTTATTTTTATAGTGCCCAGATAGCCAAATTTGCAAGGTAGCAATAATAAAGTGTTAAGTTCAAAGGAAGAAGGGATGCTTAGAAAATTGTTTAACGGAGTAGTTTTTGGTACGGGATTTGGTATAGCTTTCGTGGCTATCTGGGTTATCGCTATATATTTCATTCTACCTAGCGTTTTGGAAAGTAGGTTTGAAAAAGAAATTGTAGAATCAAACAAACATATAGTTGATGAAGCCCCTTTACTAAGCAACTCAGGAAGGTTTCTAGGCTCTAGTGGATCCTATTCAGGTGGTTTTTTAGATAACAAAAGTGGGGAGCTATCTAGCGGGCAAGGAGTTATTGAAGGGGAGGCTTTGGTAAATGGTCAGCCACTAAAAGGTTTTAAGTTACGCTTGGCATTAAACGGCAGTGTCTTGAGTCAATGGGCTGTTACGGATGAGAATGGCATTTATCGTGTAAGCGTTCCTTATGGAGAATATCGAATTGATGGTTACGAGCTAGATTATTTAGTAGCTAATAAAGTACTTCCTAACAAAATAGAACATCCAGAAAACAGGAATTCCACAAACCAATTTCAGGTTGTCGAAGGTCAAAAAGGTAGCGGGCTTAAATTCAGGTTTGTTGATCCAATTGTCAAAAAATCAGATAAAAGCCAATACTCCAAAAATGAAAAAGTGACTCTAAAATGGGAACCTTATCCAGAAGCCGCCGAGTATACGGTGCAAGTATATGAAAAGGCTGATGCTAATTCTTGGAAAAGTTCAAACTTATTCATTTGGCCAATGAGGCCTAAAGTTGCCTTAACGGAATTGGATTTGAGTCAGTATGAGATTGAGCTAAAGCCCGGCTATTTCTATGCTTTTGAAGTTGAGGCTAGAAATAGTAAAGGAAGTCTCCTTTCTAATACAAACAGAGAACACTTTGAGTTTGATTTCGAAATTGTTGAGTAAAAGTGTCTATAAAATAAGGTGCAGCGCAGCCGACACCTTATTCGGGTGTTGATCAAGCCTGCCGCGCCTCCTATTGTAATTATCGGCGTAGATGTTGAAGGAGCCATGGTTTAGTTTTTAGGGTGGCTCATGCCTGAATTCAGTGTTTTGTCCTAAGGAGAATTTGTGCGATTAGCAGCCATATCAGATATTCACAGCAATGTTTATGCATTGGATGCCGTTTTAGCCGATATTCGAAAGCGGGGCGCAGATGTCGTTGTTAATCTCGGTGATATTCTCTATGGACCAATAGCTCCCAGGTCTACCTTTGAGCTTCTTATGGAGAACGATCTTGTTACTGTACGTGGCAACCAAGATCGGCAGATATATGAAGCCAGCTCAGTTGAGGTCGCGTCAAACCCTACAATGCAGTTCATCCTTGCTGATCTTGGTGTTGAGCCGCTTAAATGGATGAGGAATTTGCCTTTCAATCTGCAACTCAATGAGCATGTTTTTCTTTGCCATGGCACGCCCAATGATGACTTAACTTACCTTTTAGAGAACATTGATAGTGGTCGAGCAATTGTTCGTTCGGATAACGAAATAGTTAGCTTACTCGACACTATTCAATCTGACGTTGTTATTTGTGGTCATACTCATACACCACGGGCCGTTAAAACCAGTACAAAACAGCTTATTGTAAACCCAGGGAGTGTTGGCCTACCTGCTTATACCGACGATGAACCGGTTGTTCATTCAATGGAAAGTTTCTCCCATCATGCGACTTATGCGATCGTTGAAAATAATAAAGAAGGCTGGTCGGTGCAGCACATAAAAGTTGATTACGCATATGATAAGGCGGCTCGTGAAGCCAAGAAAAGAAATAGACTGGATTGGGTGCATTTCTTAACCACGGGGCGGGGCTTATAACCCACAAGTTATAAACGCCCCAAGCATGCAAATGCATGCTTTTATCTTGTTTAACTCACTTGCCCCTCGCCACCTTTTGGCAGCGCTACACTAATCGCGCAGCATATCGCTAACATCGCAAAACTCACCCATAAACAGGCAGCAAGTCCGGCCATTTGAAATACTACGCCCGACAGTACTGTACCCACTAATCTGCCCATGGCATTGGCCATGTAGTAAAAGCCTACGTCCATGGATACGCCGTCTTCGCTGGCGTAACTCACCACTAAGTAAGAGTGCAGTGAGGAGTTAATGGCAAAGGCGATGCCAAATAGCATTAAACCGACAATTATGGTGGCCTGTGGCTGCCAGCCAAGTTGCACTAAGTAAGCGAGGATGCCGGTAATAATGCTAAGCAATAGTGCCCAGATTAAGGCTGCACCTCGTCCCGGCACTTTGCCCGATTGGCTGCCAGTTATTTTGGGAGCCAAGCCTTGCACTACGCCATAGGCGATGACCCACGCGGCCATAAAGGTGCCGGTTTCGATGTGTGACCAGTTTAAGCTGGCACCTAAATATACTGGCAGGGCAACTACAAACCATACGTCGCGGGCAGCAAACAAGAATAAACGGGCTGCTGCTAAAATATTGATTTGTGGGCTTTTAGAAAATATTTGCGAAAACTTAGGTTTGCTCTTGGCTTTGCCTAAGTCTTTTTCCAGCAGTTTTAAGCTTAATAGCAGCACCACAAACAATACCGCCGCCATAGCCAGCATCGATAGCTGAAAGCCAATTAAGTTAAGCAGCGCACCACCTAGAAAAAAGCCAAAGCCTTTTAGGGCGTTTTTTGAGCCGGTAAGAATGGCCACCCATTTGTACAAGCTATGTTGTTGGTCACCGCTCACTAAGCCCTTAATCGAGCTTTTAGCGCTCATTTTATTTAGATCTTTAGCTATGCCCGACAAGGCTTGCGCTGCCATAACTAAGGGAATAGATAAAAACTCAGAGGGCAAACCCAATGCCAACAAGGCAACGATTTGCATGGCCAAGCCAATGTTCATGGTGTGGTTAAGACCAATACGCGCCCCTAACCAGCCACCAATTAAATTGGTCACTACCCCAAAAAACTCGTAAAACAAGAACAGCATGGCAATCGCAATCGCCGAGTAACCTAGCTGGTGAAAATACAGCACCACCAACATGCGCAATGCGCCGTCGGTAATGGTGAAGTTCCAATAGTTAAAAGTAACTAATAGGTATTGTTTAAGTTGTTGAGGTAGTGCTTTTATCATGTTTGCCTAGGGCCTGTTGATCTTTGGTGTTGAAATTTTGTTCGAGATAAGCGGGCTTTAATCGCGGCGAGCGCTTTGAAGCCTAGTGGGCTAAGCGAGAAGTGCTCAACAAAGAGTAAAGTTCGCTTATCTGAACCCTTCGGGCAGCATTTGTTAGCCATTTATTCAGCGTTAGCGAGTGGTTATTAAGCCAACTTAACTTCACACTCACTGCCTTGCCTAAATGGCGAATAAATTGCTGCAAAAACCATCAGCAAAGTTCTACTGGTCCTAGCCTTTATCTGCTAAACCAACTTTGCGAATAAGCTCGCTGGTGCGGGTTGCATAGCCCATCTCATTGTCGTACCAGGCGTACACTTTAAGCATGCGTTTGCCCACCATCATGGTGGATTGTGCATCTACAATGCTAGAGCGTTGGTCACCTTTGTAGTCAATAGAAACAAGCGGTTTTTCTTCGTAACCCAAAATACCTTTTAGCTCGCCTTCGGCTGCTTGTTTAAATAAGCTGTTTACTTCTTCAGCGGTAGTATCACGCTCTAGAGTGAATACCATATCAGTAAGAGACGCATTGGCTAAGGGTACGCGTACAGCGTGGCCGTTTAGCTTGCCGTCTAGCTCTGGAAAAATGTCGCAAATTGCTTTAGCGCTGCCGGTAGTGGTAGGTATTAACGACATGCCACAAGCGCGAGCGCGGCGTAAGTCTTTATGCGGTGCATCCAAAATGGTCTGGGTATTGGTCAAATCATGAATAGTGGTCATGCAGCCAGACTCAATACCCAAGTGCTGTTGAATCACTTTAATTACTGGTGCCAAACAGTTAGTGGTGCAAGATGCGGCGGTAACAATTTGGTGTTGGCTAGCATCAAAAATATCGTCGTTCACACCCACAACAATGTTGGCTACACCGTCTTCTTTAACCGGCGCAGATACCACAACACGTTTCACGCCTTGGGCTAGGTAAGGTGCTAATTTGGCTTTAGAGCGGTGAACGCCGGTAGACTCAAGTACCACATCACAGCCCGACCAATCTACTTTGCTTAAGTCTTTTTCTTGGTAGCACTTAATGGTTTTGTTGTTGATAACAATGCCATCGGCGTTGTGCTCAACACCGTGGTGCCAGCGCCCCTGTACAGAATCAAACTCGAGCAAGTGGCCTAGTGTTTCGGCATTGCCTGCCACATCGTTAATCATTACAAACTCTAACTCTGGCCAGTCGTAAGCTGCGCGCAGGGCAAGGCGGCCAATACGGCCAAAGCCGTTAATTCCTACTTTAATGGTCATTACTAAGTCTCTTATTTGGCAAATTGTTGAATATAAGTTTGTTGAGCAGGCACGCTGAATGCGTTAGGGCGCACTGCTTTAATTTTTGCGATGGCATCGTCTAGATCAAAACCTAGCGCTAGCATAATGCGAGCAGCTAGCAAGCCAGTACGGCCGCTGCCACCTTTACAATGAATGGTTAAGTTCATGCCATTGTTTAGTAGCTGTAAAAAACGCGGCAGCACGCTTTGAAATTGCTCTTCCCAAGCTTCGTCTGGCACAGTGTCGTCTGCTAAAGGCAGGTGGAACCACTGCATGTCGTGGGTGACAGAAGTTTTCGGTAAATCACTTAGGTCGTTATCGGCCAGTTCTTGCTCGGTCATTAAGGTGATGAGTGCCGGGCTATTTTTGTAGCAAAGCTGTTGTAGTGAGGTAGAGAGATCTACCCCTTTAGTTCCTGGGCAAGGAGTTAACAGTAGTTGCGCTGTGTCACTAACATCAACGGCAAAAATAGGATGTGAAGACATAAAAGTACCTTAATCTTGATTAACTAATTGGGGATTAGCCTGCTGCCTAATGCGTGCTAGCGGCTGGTTTATATAACTGGGGTTGGCTACTCGCGTAGTTGATAGCGTTTGCGCCACCCATTCTGGTAATAAGGGATTTAGGTGATAAAACACCTGCTGGCCTTGGCGCGTGGTAGACAGCAACTGACATTCGCGCAGTAAGGCTAGGTGGCGCGATACCTTTGGTTGACTTACTTCTAGAGCAGTACAAAGCTGATTAACGCTCAAGCGCTGCTCATCTTCTATCAGCATCAAAATTTGTAAGCGAGTATTGTCGCTAAACTGCTTAAATACATCGATAGCTTCGATTTGCAGTGCGGCTTGTGGGTTGTGATTAAAACGCACAAATTCGGCTAAACGCAGTTCTAGTTCGCTAAATACCTGTTCGAATAAGGCCATGCCTTGTTGGCTAGCGGGATCGGGCAAATTCCAATGCAAAATCGCTTCGCCATTTGGCAGTAAGGCGCATTCTTGTTTAGCGCTGTCACACAAAGTAATGATGAAATTAAATAAAGCAGGGCGCTGAGTTTGTTGTTGAATATCTTGCTCAAGTTCTGTAATGGTTTTGCTGCGAAGGCCGCTGCTAGATAGACCTTGAGCCTGTAAATGTTTAATGGTGCGAGGGTCGATGCCTTTAGGCTGAGTGCCCGCACTATAAGCCACAAAGTGCTCGGTGTAACGCTGGTTAACCAAGGCTTCGGCTAACTGAGAGCGAGCAGCATTTGCGGTACATAAAAACAACACAGATAACATTGCAGCAACCAAATATATGTAAAAACATATATACGATATTTCATATATTAAGTTTGGGCAAGTAAATTTTTCATCATGAGAAAAACTTAGTTTAACTGACAAATTAATACGGTGTTTTACAAGGGATTTGCTAAGTTTTAAGAACTAGCTAAATTTGGCTAAGGCTAAAACAACATATCGGGTTTAAATGGGAAGGAGTTTTTATGTTAGGTGAAGATCATTCTTTGGCAAAAGAGTTTCCAGAACTGCTAGATAAGATTACTGCCTTAACGGGCAGCGATGAGAAGTTTGCCGCAGACACCAAGCGCTACAATGCCTTAGATAAAGAGATTCGTGTGTTGGAGCTGCGTGGCGGCCCGATAGATGACGAGGCGATGCACCAGTTAAAACATGATAGGGCAGAGCTTAAAGACTCCCTGTATCACCGCCTTAAGTAAACACATTTTAGTTTGTCTCACACCAACTTATTCGTTGAAATTTAGAAGGCCGCTTTTGCGGCCTTTCTGCTATTTAGTCAAGTAAACCCACTAAGCGCTTGGCTTGCTCCGATTTTAACGAGAAGTCGCTGCCCGCAAATTGCTGTCCTTCTGGTCCACACAAAAACGCGACTGCTTTGGCAGCCCATTGGGCTGGAATATGGCTATTCCAATCGAGTTTACTCACCGCGTTAATTTGTGAATCACGGATGCTTGCCATCATGTCGGTAGCGACTGTACCTGGTGACAAACCCACTATACGGATGTGGTGTTCAGCCACTTCTAGTTGTGCCACTTCGGTGAGTTTTTGACTGGCGGCTTTGCTCGAACAGTAGTGGCTCCAGCCCCAGAGGGCGCTATTTGCTGCGCCAGAACTAAGATTAACAATAACTCCAGACTTAGCCTTAATCATGTGTGGCAATACTGCTCGCATGCCGTGATATACCCCTTTGTAATTAATGTCGGCTGCTAAGCCCCATAAACTTGGATCGCTTTCTACCAATGTTGTTAAAGGCTCAATCACCCCGGCATTGTTAATTAGAAAGTCGATTTGTCCGTGCTGTGACAAGCAGTAGTCGACCGCATTAAGCACCGAGCTATATTGGCTTACATCGCAGGCGATGGCATCGGCAATTTTGCCCTGTTGCTTTATGAATCGCGCTTGTTTTTCAATTTCTTGCTCATTGCGTGCTGCCAGTACCACTTTGGCACCAAGGCTTGCGAGTACTTGAGCTGTCGCTAGGCCTATGCCACGGCTCGCGCCCATGATGAGGGCGGTTTTCCCTGAAAAGTGTGTAGTGTTTTGCATCAACCAATCTCCCTAAGCTCTCTTGTTAGTGAGATTAAGTTGATCTAAATGCACAATAAACTAGGCTGTATGCAAATCATTAATGCGGATTTTGCACCAATGGACATTGTTAAGCTGAAGATTTTTGTGGCGGTTTATCGGGCTAAAAGCTTTGCTGTAGTGGCAAAGCAGCGCAATGTAGCAGCGTCTTCTATTTCTCGAACCATTGCCAGTTTAGAAGAGGAATTGGGCTTGCGTTTGTTCCAGCGAACCACTCGAACACTTAATCCAACCCAAGCTGCCGAGCGCTATTATTTGCGTATGGAACCCTTGTTAGAAGAGTTTGATTTAGCTCAGCAAGAGGCCTTAGGCGAAACTTTGCAGCCCTCGGGGTTACTACGAGTGAGCGCATCCAGCTCCTTTGGCCAATTGGTATTAGCACCTCTACTGGGTAAGTTTCAGCAAGCCTATCCCAAGATACAATTGGAGTTGGATTTGTCCGACTCCAGAGTTGATCTTATTGCTCAGCAATTTGATCTGGTGTTGCGCCACGGGGCACTTAACGATAGTAGCTTGGTGGCTCGTAAGCTAATGGATGTTAATTATTTACTGGTGGCGAGTTCGGCTTACTTCAAGCGGAGCGCTAAGATTGAACAACCTTGCGATGTTAGTAACCATAACCTTGTAGGTTTTACTTATCGCGAGCTAAATAAGCAGTGGTTATTTAGCCAAGGTAAAACTAGCCAAAAGATTGCAATCACCCCTTCGCTTAGTTTATCGAGTGCTGCCGCAATCAAAGAGTGTGTGAACCATGACATGGGCTTAGCGTTGCTGGCCGATTGGACGGTTCGCGAGGATCTTAAGTCTGGCAAATTAGTGCAGGTACTTAGCGATTGGCAAGTGACAGGAGCAAATAGCGATAGTGCAATATGGTTGCTTTATCCATCTCGTGCTTTTATGCCAAACAAGGTGGCGGTATTTAGTCAGTTTTTGCTAGATAACTTGCAATCAGTTTGAGTTAAGTATTCGCGCTTAGATAAATTCTAAGTTTTCCTTCGTGTTCAGCCGCTTGCTTGGTTATATTAGCCAGCAAATAAGTAAGAGAATCAAACATGGCTAAAAAGTACTACGTTGTATGGCAAGGGCGAGACACCGGCATTTTTAACGATTGGCCCACCTGTAAGCGCAGCATTGATAAGTTTGCTGGCGCGCGTTACAAGTCTTTCCCCACTTTAGCTGAGGCTGAAGCGGCTTTTGGCGGTAAGGCCAGTGCTAGTGTAAAAGCCTCTGGTGCTGCGCCTGCACGTAAACGAGCGTCGGGGCAAACGGTTAAAACCTATACCGCTGCGGAAATCAATAAATTAGCCGCAGAAGTGAAAATTTATACCGACGGTGGTTGCGAGCCAAACCCAGGAGAGGCTGGTTCGGGTTTAGCCTTGTATCGCAACGAAGAGTTGGCCGAGCTTTGGTATGGCTTATATAACCCCATGGGCACCAACAATACCGCAGAGCTAAACGCCCTTAATCAAGCAATGATTATGGCCCAGCAAGAGCTGGAAAAAGGTTTGCGTGTGGCAATTTTGTGTGACTCTAAATACTCCATTCAATGTATTACTCAATGGGCTGCAGGGTGGCAGAAGAAGGGGTGGAAGAAATCTGGTGGTGAGATTAAGAATCTGGAGTTGATTCAGGAAATGTTTGAACGCTACCAACAGCTTAAAGACAAACTGCAAATATTGCATGTAAATGGCCATGTTGGGGTAGAGGGTAACGAGCTAGCTGATCGGATGTCGATAGTGGCCATTGCCGAGAAGAAACAAGCTTTTGTTGCTTACAGCAAGGCCTTAAATATTCCCGCTATTTTGGCGCTACGGGCAGGTTAGTAAATGGAAAGTCAAACCGCAGAAAGTAGCCCAAGTGAACAGCGCTTAATAAAATTGTCTGATATCGCGAACGCTGCTCATTTAAGAATTCAGCAAGATTTTGCGCAAATCGATCCGGTGATAGGCATTAGTCGTAACATGCGTAAAAATGGCGTGCCGGCTGATGTGATGACCATCGATTGCTTAAAAACCAGCAAGCGAATTATTGTGATTTTACATGATCAAAATCCAGAGCAAGTGCTGTATAAATTTGCTTTTAAAGGGCAAGACCCTGCGGGTGATTTTAGCCAAATCGCTTTTGCCGAGTTTAACCAACAAGTACTTTACGATTGGATAAAATCTTACTTTTCTCCAGCTGTAAACTAAGCATAGAAACCAGAGCTAAGGCTCTGGTTTTGTGTTTTATATCTTGTTAGCCATTGTTGTAAATAAGGCGGTTGGTTTAATTGCTTCCCCATTTCGCGCTTTGCATCTGTTCGTTTAAGAATTGAGGTTTAAACAGCTGGAAAGAGATGCTTGCTGCTATTCCAATAAAGCCCAATTTCGGGACATCTTGCACCATGCTTGTGCGCTATTTTGTTTCAGCACTCAAAATTCGGCTTTTTCTGCCAATTTATCGATTTTTTATACTCCTTAAGTAATAGGTTTTTGCGGGATTTTATTGGTTCGCCTTTTGCTTTGTATCTAAGCATAAATGCGGGCAATAAAAGCCCAGCAAAGAATAAGGTGAGGAGTTTACGTGGTGTCTCAACAACAATGGATTAAGACCACCTGCCCATATTGTGGAACGGGCTGTGGCGTTGAAGCAAAAGTAGCAAGTAATGGAGCGGTAGAAGTGCGCGGTGATGCGAGCCATCCGGCCAACCGAGGCTTGTTATGTTCTAAAGGCTCTGCACTGGGTGAAACGGTGATTAAACAAGGCCGTTTAGAGCATGCCTATATTAAAGGCCATCAAGAATCTTTAGATAAAGCATTAAGTTATGTAGCCTCTCGCTTCAGTCAAACCATTGCTGAACATGGCCCTGAGTCGGTGGCATTTTATGTGTCTGGACAACTGTTAACTGAAGACTACTACGTTGCTAATAAACTGATTAAAGGCTTTATTGGTTGTTCAAACATCGATTCGAATTCTCGTTTATGTATGTCGTCAGCGGTTGCTGGCCATAAACGCGCCTTTGGTGAAGACATTGTACCTGGTAGCTATGAAGATTTAGAACATGCCCAGCTGGTGACCTTAGTAGGGTCTAACTTGGCGTGGTGTCACCCAATTGTTTACCAACGTTTAAAGCGCGCTAAGCAAGCTAATCCAAACTTAAAAGTCGTAGTGATTGACCCACGTAGAACCGATAGCTGCGATATTGCAGATTTACACCTGCCACTAAATGGCGGTAGCGATGTAGCGCTGTTCAATGGCTTATTAGCGTATTTAAGTGAGCATGGAAAATTAGATAGTGATTACATCGCCCAGTTTACCGAGGGCTTTGAAGCTGCAGTGGCAAGTGCTGTAGAAGACGCTGGTGATCTAGCTGCCTTAGCTAAAACCTGTGGCTTAGAGCCTGAAGCGCTACTTCGTTTCTTCCAGTTATTTGCTAATAACGAGCGTTGTGTGACCGTGTTTAGCCAAGGCGTAAATCAAAGTAGCCAAGGTGTAGACAAGGTTAATGCGATTATTAACAGCCACTTAGCTGCAGGTAAGTTAGGTAAGCTTGGTGCTAGCGCATTTTCTATTACCGGTCAGCCTAATGCTATGGGCGGGCGCGAAGTGGGCGCCTTATCTAACCTATTAGCCGGTCATTTAGACTACAAACCTGAGCATTTAGAAGCCTTAGCGGGCTTTTGGAATACTTCCAACTTAAGCCAAAAGCCTGGCCATAAAGCCGTTGATTTATTTGATAAAGTTGCCAAAGGCGAGATTAAAGCTATTTGGATTATGGGCACGAACCCGGCGGTAAGTTTGCCTGAGTCTGCAAAAATACGCGAAGCGCTGTTGTCATGCCCAATGGTAGTGGTGTCAGACTGTATTGCCGAAACCGATACAACCCGTTATGCCGATGTACTGTTACCGGCAGCAGGCTGGGGAGAGCGTGATGGCACAGTGACTAACTCGGAGCGAATGTTGTCTCGCCAGCGCGCCTTTGTAGAGGCGCAAGGTGATACTAAGCCGGATTGGTATTTATTAAGCCAAGTGGCGCAAAAAATGGGGTTTGCTGAAGCATTTTCTTACACCAGCTCTGCCGAGATATTTAGTGAGCACGCAGCGTTATCTGGCCTGCTAGCAGAAAGTGGTGAGCGCTTATTTAACATTAGTGAGTTGTCGGGCAAAGACCAGCAAGCCTTTGATGCCATTGAGCCGCAGCGTTGGCCTGTAAGCAAACAGGGTAGCGATAATCGTAGTTTGTTCAGTGATGGTCGTTTCTCTACCGCTTCTGGTAAGGCACAACTTATTGCGGTGACAAACCAAGCAACCCAGCAAGTTACTAGCGATGCTTTTCCTTTGGTATTAAACACTGGTCGTATGCGAGACCAGTGGCACACCATGACACGCACCGGTTTGGCTGCGCAGTTATCGAGTCATAGCTCTGAGCCGTTGTTGGAAGTGAACCCACAAGATGCAGCTAACCAAGGTTTGTGTGATAACAGCATAGTGAGCTTATCTAGCAATGTTGGTCAGCTAAAAGTGCGAATTCAAGTCAGTGAAGGGCAAAAAGCCGGCCACGTATTTATGCCTATTCATTGGACCGAACAATATTCAAGTGATGGCTTAGTGAGCCAAGTGGTTGATAGCTCTGTGGATCCTCTTTCTGGTCAGCCTGAGTCAAAGTATACGCCGGTTAAATTAGCGGCTTGGGAATATGCCAGTGAGGCGGTTTTGCTTACTGCTAAGCCTTTAACAAAAGCGCAATGCCAAGCCTTACCTGCGGATTATTGGGTGAAACAAGGTTTGGCCGATGGCTTTTTATATCGCTTGGCCGATGGCAATAGCCCAGTTGAACTAGCAGCCAAGCTAAAGGGCTTTTTAATGTCGCAAACCAAGCTGCAAAGCTTAGATTTTGCGGATCCTATCAAACAGAACTTCCGCAGCGCTTTGGTGATTGAGGGCGAGCTGTTCTCTAGCTTTAGCGTGGCGGCTAAAGGCGAGCTTAATGCTAGCTCTTGGTTGGAGTCGTTGTTGCAGCAACCAATGTCTGACAACATTCGCCGTGGCGTGCTGGCTGGCACCAGCCCAGCTCCTGATCTAGGTAAAATAGTCTGTTCTTGTCATCAGGTTCGGGAGCAGACTATTAGTGATGTGATTAGCGAACATGCTTGCGAAAGTGCAGAACAGGTTGGCAAGCACTGTAAAGCCGGAACCAACTGTGGATCTTGTGTTCCTGAGATAAAACGAATGATTAAAACTGTAACCATAGAGTAGCTAAGGTTTTTATGGCGTACTTTGTGCATTAAGCTAGTGATTAATTTTAGGCTATGTACTGGTAGTATTGATATGGACAACACAAGCGTTGACTAAGAACCCTTCAAAAGTGGTGAGCTTACATCAAGCTTTATTGGCAGCTAAGCGGACACAACTTAACCCGCTTAGCTACTTTCCACATTATCAACCGATTGTTTATTTACCCACTGGGGAAATAGCCGGTTACGAAGCTTTGGCGCGCCGAAATAATCCCGCTGGAGAGCCTACCAGCGCAGGGGAGCTGTTTGCCGATCATCAGTATTCTTTGAGCAATCGTCGCCAAGTAGACCGTTATGTTAGGCAACAAGCTTTAGAGCAGTTTGCAAAATCTCAGCAAGAGGGTTTTCTTACCTTAAACATTGTGCCCGACTGGGTCGACATGCTACCTGAAGATATTTGCACCCCCACCATTTCGATGATCGAAAAAATTGGCATTGACCCTAGCAGGGTAGTGATGGAAATCACCGAGGCCAGCGGCAATATCGATAATTTGCAGCGAGTGGTGAAAGAATACCATCAAGCTGGCTTGAAAGTGGCGATTGACGACTTTGGCGCAGGGGCTTCACAAATCGATCGAATTATCGCACTTGAACCAGACATCATTAAGTTAGATATGCGTTTGTTTAAAGACGCTACCAAAGGAGGCTTGCCCGCAGATGTGGTCTTGTCCATTTCTGAACTGGTACAGCGTGCGGGCTGTGAATTGATTTGTGAAGGCGTGGAAACTGAGCAAGAGTTTCACTTTGGTGTAGAGTGCGGAGCGCGATACATGCAGGGCTGGTTGTTTTATAAAGCTGAGAAAGAGTTTCTATCTGCTCAATCGAGCCAAGCTAAAGTTAAAACCCTATTAGCTAGTTATTTAAAGCGTAAGAGTCAGCGCTCTTTAGCAACGGTAAAACACAATGTTTCGGTAAAAACCACGGTGCTGGCACTTAAACACCAATTGCAAAATGGTGGCAATGCCTTAAGTCTTGAGCAGCAGCTAGCGAGTGTGGGCATATTGCGATACTTTTTGTGCCGTATTGATGGCACTCAAGTCTCTCCTAACTTTGAAGTGACCGGCTTAGGTATCGAAGAGGATGACAACTTTGTCGGCTTTAACTGGAGCTTTAGACCCTATTTTCACGCCTTAATCGCCTTGGATTCGGTAAAGCCACAACAACTAATTTTGTCGAAAATCTATCGAGATTCTAGCAGTAAAGAAATGTGTAAAACCTTTAGTACCTACTTAACTAAAGACTTGGTGTTGTTAGTGGATTGTAAGGTGGCAGACGATACTTTGTTGGTAGAATAAAGGGCTAGCAAGCTAGCCCCTTTTGAATCAACTTAGCATTTCACAAGAGACTAAAATAACGCCGCCGGCCGATACGGTAAAACGGCGCTTATCTTCGGCTTCATCATAGCCAATTACGGTGCCATCTGGTACGACACAGTCTTCAGCAATAATTGCCTTTCGAATCTTACATTTTTTGCCAATACTGCAGCCATTAAGCGCAATTACCTGCTCTAGCTCAGAGTGCTCTTCGACCCGCACATCTAAAGATAACAACGAGCGATGCACTTTAGCCCCCGATACTATGGTGCCTGCTGAAAGCAAAGAGTCGGTGGCATAGCCTCTGCGGTTTTCTTCATTAAATACAAACTTAGCGCCGGGGCGTTGTTTTTGATCGGTAATAATTGGCCAATCACGATCGTATAAGTCTAGCTCTGGGTTAGGGTCAACCAAGTCCATGTTTGCTGCAAAGTACTCATCAATATCACCCACATCACGCCAGTAAGCGGTACGTCCTGGGTGGCCTTTGTCAGCAAACACGTAGCCGTAAACCTTGCGGTTTTTTAGCATACTAGGAATAACATTGTGGCCAAAGTCGTGAGAGTAGCCTGGTTTTAATAAACCCTTACGCAGCTCATCGTCTAATACGTCCATGTTGAAGATGTATATGCCCATAGACACGAGCGCTTTTTCAGGGTTGTTGGGGTCAGATTTAGGGTGGTCGGGTTTTTCTTCAAAGTCGACGATTCTACCTTGATCATCCAAGCCCATTACGCCAAAAGAGGAGGCTTGAGATAAGGGTTTACGAATACAAGCTACGGTAACATCGGCATCGTTCTCTGCATGGAAGTTAATCATACGAGAGTAGTCCATTTTGTAGATATGGTCGCCACCTAGAATCAGCACCCGGTCATAATGTTCATGGTCAATGATATCGAGGTTTTGATATACCGCGTCAGCCGTTCCACGATACCAGTTTTCACCGGTTCGTTGTTGAGCTGGAATAATTGATACTCGCTCGTTTAAGGCGGGGTTAAGAATTTGCCAGCCTGACTGTAGGTGCATGATCAAATCATGCGCCATGTATTGCGTAAGCACCCCAATGTTTCGCACCCCTGAATTGATACAGTTTGATAGGGTGAAATCAATAATTCTATATTTGCCACCAAAAGAAACAGCTGGCTTGGCAACCTTGTTGGTTAACTCTTTTAAACGAGTGCCTTTTCCTCCAGCAAGAACCAAAGCAACTGAACGTCTCACTAAGCGATTACTGGAAGTGTGGGAATAGCGGTTTTCGGACATATCGAAAATTTCCTCGTGGGCGTAATAGAAAGCCTATGATAGCGTTTTCATGCTGAATGTAACTGTCATTTATGACAGTTTTGGCTTAAATCTTTTATTCGCTAAGTAAAAAAAAGATGATTTTTCTAAAAAGTGATCTTAAACGGCTAGTAGGCCTGAATAAGTGGGCATTACTACTATTTTAAAGCTGCTCAATTAGTGGGCTGTTAAATTTTTGTTATCAGTGTTGAGCCCAATTATTCTTGTAAAAACTGTCGAAAATAGCTGCTTGATATAATTTGTAACACAAAATGGCTATTTTCACTGGTTTAGCCAGTTAGTTCATTCCGAATGCTTTACTTTTTGATCGTTTAACTGCTTCAGACCTGCGTTAAATTTGTCGCGAAGCTCTGGGTCATGAAAGCCCAATAGCCGCGGTGATTCTGGAAAAATAAGGTGCTTGGTCACTGGCGCTGTAGGACGTTGCTTGGCAATAAGTTGCTGATTTAAATAGTGGAATATCCGCTTATCTAAAACAATCACATCCACTTGTCCTCGGTATAAACGCTCTAATTGGGCACTTTGGTTAGCTACCTCGGTATAGAATTTAGCTTGCTCAGTTGCTTTGGCAAAGTGTTCACCAAGGTACTTTTTGGCATTTTGAAAAGCCATTAAGCGAAACTTAGTTAAGTCATCAATGGATTGGATGTTTAGCTGACGAACAGACAGGCTAATAGCAACATTTTGATAGAAGATAACCGGTTCAGATAGGTGAGCGTGTGTGCCGTTGTTGGGGGCATTTACAATGGCGTCTACGGCATTTTGTTCTAGCATCCGTTCTGCGCGTAAATTAGAAGTGAAAATAACCTGCTTTACTTGATAGCCAGCATTGCTAAAAGCCTGCTTAATAATATCTAGCTGAATGCCAGACTGCTGATCCTTGATGATGTATGGCGGAATGGATTTGCTGGTGGCCAAGGTAATGGTTTGGGCTTGGGTGAAGCCCATGTAGCTGACAAAGAGAATTAATAAAGCAGTAAGCCAAATAGGCTTTGGGTGTTTATTCATTGGTATACCAAGTCGCCGTTCTATCTAAATTATGGCAGATAGAACGACTTTTTGATTACCCATTGGCGGATATTTTATTGCTTACAGATTTCCAGCAAAGCAAGGCATCTAGCTTAGAACCGGAGATTCTTGCTTTTTAGTCGACAGTAATTGTTTCCAGTGAGCTACCCGCATTGGTAACTCTGGTGAGGGATGGTCATGGTCCACCAACGACAGTAGCTCGCTCATTGGCACTGGCTTTTTACCTTTTAAAAATACTCCTCGCACTAAGATGGTGGCGTACAACGTATTGTTGCCAATAAAGCGGTGTTCAAAATACCAATACTTTTCATCCCAGCCTAATAGCTTGCTGTGAAGTTCCACCTTGGCCATAGGCTTAATCGGGCGAATATAAGTCACCGACTGTGCATTCACTACGCCTAACCAGCGCTTTTTAAGTGCCACCGAGCCCAGTTTGGTTTTTAACATCATATCGATGCGCCCTAAATCACCAAAGCTAAAGTAGCGAGAGTTAGTAAGGTGCATGTTGGCATCGCAATCAAAGGGTAAGGCTCGTAGCTTAATAACAAAATCTCCCGTGGGATCTAGGTGAGTTTTGGCACTAAACCAATGGCGGATAAACATGCTTAATAGGCGGAAGTAGTGATTCATAATTTACTTTGTGGTTTTTTACAAGTTTTTAACATGAGAGGTCGGATGAGTAAAGGGTAGAAAATCAAAAGTCTTCAAAGCAGTTACTTTGAAGACTTTATATTCAATAGTAAAGGTCTTATTCGATTACGATCCGCTTGTGGGTTAAGCCTTGGTGGCAGTCTACGCAGGTTTCTCCGCGGGCGGCTATTTGCTGGTGATTTAATCGCGCGCGCTGTGGTTGTTTGCTTAAATCAAAGTTGTCACCTTGGTGGCAGTGTCGGCAGTTGGCTGAGTCATTGGCTTGCATATCACGCCAAACGGTTTCAGCAAGGGCTGGCCGGTGCTCTTCGAAATTTTCCTTGGTTATGGTGCCTACCATCATGTGATAAATATCGGCGGTGGCGGCAATTTTTACCTGTAGCATTTCAAAGTATGGGTGTGGTACGTGGCAGTCGGCACAGGTGGCGGCGATGTTGCTGCCGTCGCCGTAGTGACTCGATGCCTTGTACTCTTGCACAATAGTGTCCATTTTAAGGTGGCAACTAAAACAAAACTCGTTAGTACTGGATAGTACTAAGCTGCCTTGCACAGTTGCTAAACCGAACACTAATACAAATACACCAATGGGTATCCCAACAATGAGTGGCTTTTTAAGCCAAGCCCATAGCTTTTGCCACCGAGTCTTCTGCTGGTTATTTGTCATATCAGCATCCTCTTTTAAAAGAGGGGAGCATTACTGCTCCCATCGGTGGCTATTTGCTTTCGCTTAAGTAACGGGCTTTAAAGGCCGCTTGTGCTTCTTTTCTGGCTTTTTTAACTTCTTCCGGTTCGTTGCCACTAAACCAAGCGTGTTCTGGGCGGTCTAGTATTTCGGCAAGAACAGCGCGGGCTTTTTCTGCACCCTCGGTATTGCCGTTGTGTTCGGCTTTTTCTACCACTTCTAGGAATTGTGGAACTAACTCTATGTAGAAGCGTTCTGCGACTTCATACATGCCGTGCCATTGCACGTAGTCTGGTGCTTGCATGGCAGCGCCGTGACGAGCTCTGCGTCCTTCGTGGTGCCATAAGTAGAACCAGGTCCATTCTATCTCTTCATCAAAGCCAGTTTCGGTTAGCATTTTTTCACTCTTCAACACATCCATTAAGTCTTTACCTGGACGGGCGAATTTGTCGTTGTATAAAACAACCAGTGAATCAAATTGTTGGTAGAAATTGTCGATCATCGACTTAGTATGGCAAGACTCACAGACGTTCTTCATGTCGTCGCGGCGTGCTTCCCAAGACTTAACTTCTTTACCTTGGGCCTTCGCTTTAGCATCAATTTTTTCCGAGATTGCTGGGCGCAATGTCCATGAAATGCGGTTGCCAACATCATGGGTGACAGGCAGTTCGCGAGTAGCTGACATATGACAAGTGGCACAGGTTGGCGCGGCGTCGTAATCTTCGCCAACAATCCACTTGGCCGAGTCCAGATTCATCCGATCAACGTTGGCGTAGAAGTTAATGCCGTGTTTAGACTCTTCGTAAACCTCTTTTTGAGGGTGGTCTGGACCTAGGTGACACTTACCACAGGCTTCTGGTCTGCGCGCTTGCACCATCGAGAATTCGTGACGTTGGTGACAAGCTGTACAAGCGCCAACCGAGCCATCTGGGTTAATTCGTCCAATGCCGGTGTTGGGCCACGTAGTGGGGTCTAAATCACCGTTTTCCAGCACTTTCACCTCTGAACCGTGACACTGCCAGCAGCCATTAACCGCAGCGGGAGACTGGCCATTAAAGGTGAGTGCTCCTTCCACTACCTCTGCGAGGAAGTTATCTAGTGAGCCAATGATCTGCCCAGCTTTTGCGTGGTGGCTTTTAGCGAACTCGTCAACTTCTTGAGTATGGCAATTAGCACAATCGGTAGGTGAAACAATCACCGAGATGGTGTGTCCTTCGTGAGTGATGGCGTCTTTGTCTTCAGGGTTTGCTTGGTGACATTCGTAGCACCCTACGTTGGCTCCGTAGTGTTTCGAACGGCCCCATTGTGCATAAATTGATGGGTTTTTGTCTTTGTGACATCCGGCACACTCGGCGCTTTCTTGGCTGAGCTGCTTGAATGGTTTTAGCACTAAGGCTTTGGGTTCCGCATTACTTGAAAATGACAGTATTAAACACAGCGCCGCTGCCAAGGTGAGTATTGCGGTAATAACACTAGAACTACGGGGATGGTTATCCATATTTGTACCCTCTTTTTGCTTCCTGCTAGAAGTTCTTGTTGTTCGCTTTTTGAGCAAATTAACCATAGTAAAAATATGGTTAAGAGGGTATGTTCTACATCAACTTTATGTGATTTATTTGTAAATAGGGTTGATAGTTTGTTGAGAAAGCTGTTTAAGTCCTTGCTTTACCGAGGTAAAAGCTATTTTGTCTAAAGGAAGGTTTTTTAGATTGTGCCATTGCCAGCCTGCCACATCATCTCTTGCTTGTGGTGATATTTTGTTGTCTAGCAAGTAAACAAAAAAGCTGTCGCAAGTATGATAAAGCACTTGGTTGTAGGTATATTGATTAGCAAATGAGCCAAAGTAGCTAAATTTTTCGGTGGCTAGTTCAAGCCCAAGTTCTTCATTTAGCTCTCGTTGTAAGCCCTGTTCTAAGCTTTCACCATATTCGATGAATCCACCCGGTAAGTCCCAGTAGCCTTTTTGCGGAGCAATGGCACGCTCTACCAGTAATAGTTCTCCTTTATAAATGAGTAAGGCGCCAGCGGTAGAAGCCATATTGTGAAAGTAGCTAAATTGGCATTGTTCACAAGCCCATTGTTTAACATCGACTTGCTTGAATGTAGTACTGGAGCATTGAGGGCAATAAGTAAGGGCTGGCAAGCTATGTTCGCTTTTTGAAGTTGGGACTTTGTTAAATACTACCCAGCTTTAGGTCTTAAATGAAGTCAAGGATTTGGGCCTTAGTGTTATATGGTGGATTAGTATCTCTATTTAGTTTTAAGCGTTGCTCACCTCTACATATGCTCTGCAATTATCTTGATAATTAGACTATTTACCTTTGTTTGTATTGAAGTTTTCACCAGCGTTTAAAATTGGTGTCAGGTCATTTTATGGTCTAGCTCTCTCGCATATACTGCTTTTAGATATTATTCAATTGCCTAGTTAGGCAGCTACTTACAAGGATCGTTAATGAAACCGCAGTTAAAACCCAATTGCCCAAACTTTTCATCTGGGCCTTGTGCAAAACGTCCGGGCTACGCGCTTAGCCAGCTGAACATTGATGCGCTTGGTCGCTCTCATCGCAGTAAAATTGGTAAAGCTCAACTAGGCGAAGCGATTCAACTTACCGAGCAATTATTGGAGTTACCAGAAGGTTACCGAGTGGGCATTGTTCCAGGCTCTGACACGGGAGCGATGGAAATGGTGATGTGGTCGCTTTTAGGTCCTAAGCCACTAGATATTTTTAGTTGGGAGTCGTTTGGTAAAGGGTGGTTCACCGACGTGAGCAAGCAGCTAAAGCTTGAGCAAGTTAATCACTACAGCAGCGATTACGGCCAGCTACCAGACATGAACCAAGCTAACCCTGATAATGATTGTATTTTTACTTGGAACGGCACTACATCTGGTGTAGCCGTGCCAAATGGTGATTGGATAAGTTCGCAACGCAGTGGTTTAACTATTTGTGATGCCACTTCCGCAGTATTTGCCATGCCCATGCCTTGGGAAAAGCTTGATGTTGTGACTTACAGCTGGCAAAAGGCTCTGGGCGGTGAGGGTGCTCACGGGGTGATTATTCTTAGCCCACGAGCAGTAGCACGATTAGAGAGCCACCAACCAAGCTGGCCAATGCCTAAAGTATTTCGATTAACCCAAGGAGGGAAACTCATTGAAGGTATATTCAAAGGCGAAACGATTAACACGCCGTCGATGTTATGTGTGGCGGACTATATCGACGCCCTCAAATGGGTTCAATCGTTGGGCGGAGTCTCGGCAAGCATCAGCAAATCCCAACAAAACCTCGAAGTCATAAAACAGTTTGTTGCCGACAACACATGGATCAACTTCTTGGCTAAGCAGCCTGAAACCCTATCAAATACCAGTGTTTGTTTAACTTTAGATGCTTCAGCTGATCAGGTTAAAACCATTATCGGTCTGTTAGACCAAGAGCAGGTTGCTTTTGACATAGGTGCTTATCGAGATGCTCCTGCAGGCTTGCGCATTTGGTGTGGCGCCACTGTAGAGAAAGAAGATCTAGAGCGCTTTATGCCTTGGTTAGCTTGGGCTTATAAGCAGGTGTGCCTATAAGTTTGTAAAGATTTTAATATTCTATTTTCGTGCTGCAGTTTGTCACGAAAACACCGTAATTGTTGTTTAGGGAGAAGCTGTATGCCGAATATTCGGACCATTAATAATATTCACCAACAAGGCTTGGCATGTTTTAAGGAGCGTTACCAAGTGGCTGAAGGGCAGGAGGCACCAGATGCCATTATGCTCCGCAGCGCTAATTTACATGACTACGATTTTCCAAGTGAAGTTAAAGCCTTAGCGCGTTGTGGTGCGGGGGTAAATAATATTCCCATCCAGCGTTGTAGTGAGCAGGGCATCGTTGTGTTTAATACGCCTGGCGCCAATGCCAACGCCGTAAAAGAGTTAGTCTTGGGGGGAATGCTACTAAGTGCGCGTAACATCGCCGCCGGTTTAAGCTTTATTGAAGGCTTGAGCGAAGATATGGATGCAAAAGCTTTACAGCTTAAAGTTGAAGCCGAGAAAAAAGGCTTTGTTGGCTCTGAGCTCACCGGTAAAACGCTAGGAGTAGTTGGCTTAGGTGCTATTGGTGCTGAGGTGGCTCATGCTGCTCTTGGTTTAGGCATGAAGGTGGTTGGTTTTGACCCTGCACTGAGTGTGCAAGCAGCTTGGCGCTTATCTTCAGAAGTTGAGTGTGCTGATGAGCTAAAAGATCTTTTAGCTGCGAGTGATTATGTCACTATTCATGTGCCTGCTAACAAGCATACCCAAGGCTTAATTAATAGCGATAACTTAGCATCTATCAAACAAGGTGCTGTGTTGCTCAACTTTGCACGAGGCAGCATTGTAGACGAAGATGCCTTGCTTACCGCCTTAGCCAAACAGCAGTTATCTCAATATGTTAGCGATTTTCCGAGCCTTGCTTTGCTAAAACATCCTAAGGTACTTAGTTTGCCACACCTAGGCGCAAGCACTAACGAAGCCGAGCAAAACTGCGCCGTAATGGCAGCACGCCAATTAATTGATTTCTTGGAAAATGGCAACATCCATAATTCGGTTAACTTTCCAAACATTAAGTTAAGCAGAACTGAGGGCTACCGTATTGCCTTTGCCAACGACAACGTACCCAAGGTACTAAGTAATGTATTAGCCTTGCTCTCAGACATGGATATCAACGTGATTGATATGCTGAACAAGAGTCGCAATGATATCGCTTACACCTTGATGGACATTGCAACACCAGCCACCACAGAGTTGCTAGAGGCGATTGCCAATGTAGAGCATGTATTCCATGTGAATGCTATTGGTGAACACGCTTAAGATTTATGTTGTTGTTTACGTATTTCCCGGTTTTGTAGCTTGCTAAGTGTGAAGCTGGGAAATCTTAAATCGAGTTCTATAGCCAGTACCCGTAACAGAAAAGCTGCGGCACTAGATAACAAGATATTGTAGACCTCGTTAATACCAAAATGACTTAGCACTACGTAAGATAAGCTTCCCAATAAACACGCTGTTACGTATATTTCAGGCTCAAAAATCACCAGCTTCACTTGTATCATTAAATCGCGAATTGCAGAGCCTAGAGTGGAGCTGATTACCCCCATTAAAATAGCAATAAGCGGCGCTACCTCGTAACTTAAGGCCTTGCTGGTACCCAACACTGCAAACAAGGCGATGCCCGCTGCATCCATCCACAATAAGATTCGGTCAATTTTGATTACCCAATGAGCAAAAAAATAGGTCATCACTGAAGCGACAATACACACCGTGAGGTAGTTAGGATCGGCAATCCAGAAGATTTGATCAGTTCTAAGCAATAAATCGCGAATAGTACCGCCGCCTATGCCAGTGACAATGCCAACAAACACAAAAGCAAGGATGTCTAACTCGCGCTTAGCCGCAGCCAGCGCGCCAGTAAGCGCAAAAACAAATACTGCGATTAAGCCTATTAGGTATAAGGTGGAGTGGAAATCTAAATCAAGAGTCATGCTAGTTAAGGCTGGTGAGAGACAGACTAGATTATAGTGCATATTAGCCCTGAGACTTTGATTTCTAACGTTTGAGCTGCTTTTTTTGGGGCTTAGATTAGCCCCATAAGTGCCGCTTTTACGGTAGCGGCAGTTTTATTAACCACGTCCAACTTACGCATCGCCTGGCTGATGTGAAAGTTTACTGTACGCGCGGTGATATTGAGAATGGTAGCAATTTCATCGGCAGTTTTGCCATCGGCTGTCCATTTCAACATTTCTAGCTCTCGTAAACTTAATTCTGGCATCTCAAGCTTCTCTTCGGTAATTCGAGATGCAAGACCGTGGTGAGTTACTTGGGTTAACCACAGTAATTGATAGCGATAACGCACTAGCTCGGCTGGCGTGAGCATTTCAGAAGAGCGGGCTAGGGTTAACATACCTACTGTGCCATTGGCTTGGCGAGACGATTGCGCCCAGCCATACTCAAGGCCAAAGGCGCGAGCGTCTTCCATTAGCTCTGGCGTTTGGGAGAACACTTGGTCACTCCAAACTATCGGTAGTTGGGACGTCATCCCATGGTGCACCGTAGGATCAACCGCCAAGTAGTTTTTCTCTTGGTAGGTATGTTGCCAAATGGTGGGGTAGTTATTGAGCATTTCGGTGCGAGGAGCAGACAAGGGATAAGGAACTCGCAAGCCATAAGCACAAAAGTCAAACCCTAAAGCGTTGGTGATTTTAGATAATTCTTGGAAAAAGGCCTCACTAGAGCCTTGGGTTTCCAACAAACAGAACTGTTCTTCTAACCAAGCTTCCATGACAGCTTTATCTTCTCCTAGTTATGCAAATACTGCGCATAATCATTTTTCCGTAGAATTACCAGTATAACGCAACTGTTAATGTTGACAATTGATGCTTAGACCTCACAATGCTTTCATTGAGGGGAAGCTCAAATAATTAAAAAATAAAATTATGAAAACACAGGCAAGTGTACAGAATGTAATCGAATCACATCGCTATCAGGTTGTTCCCTGCAGTGATGGTTTGGTGAGGTTGTCAATTGAGCAGCTTAATGTGCTCGCTTTTAGCCATATTATTTCTGGCTTAGACAATATTAGTAGTGAAGAATTTAATAGTGAACAGGCTATTTTCAGTGGCTATACCGAATGGCTATTTGAAAATGTGTGCGCTATCACCCTAGGGTGGGACTGGCATTGGCAATGGCATAACGGCCGGATGCAATGTCGAGTAAAAGGCCTACCACGCAGTAATATTCAGTTGCAAGAAGAGGGCTTTGATGTGAGCCCACGTCGCAATGATGAATTGTTGTTAGAGGCTATTGAAGTGATGGCTTGGCAAGCAACAACGGCGGAAGCGATAAAAAATCGCTACCGCGAATCGCCAATGGTAATGAGTTAAGCAATATCTATGTAGCAGGCAAATAGCGCGTAGCCATTCACAATTTGAGGTGGACCGGCACGGTGGTAGCGAAAACCTGCATTGCGTAGCATTCGCTCTATACCTAGCGGAGAGACAGAGATTAAGCGCTTAGCACCTTGTTTTTTTGCGCACTCAATAGAGGCGGTGAGCAAGGCTAAAGCTTCACTCGACATAAGTTGAGTTGGCGCTTGGTTATGATTATCAAAGTCTACTGCAGCAAAGCGCGAAAGTTCCCAAACGTCGTGTTGCTTGGGACAAGGAAGGCCATTTAATAGCTCTGGAAATACTTCTTCCAGTAGGTAGGGTTTGGTGGTCGGCAATAAACGAGCGCAACCGCTAATATGGTCTTGTTCGTTTTTAGCGATAACATAAACGGTGTCATCGCGATCAAATTGGTCTTGCTCTATGCCATCAGGGGTATCGAGTTCCCAGCCAAGCATTTCTACAAACACTTGATGACGGTAGTTGTTTAGGTGTTGAAATGTAGTTGGTGAAAGTTGTTCTGCAACGCCGTTAACAAAGTCCATTAGCATCTCTCCCTTAGTGATGATGCTATGAGTACAATCCAGTGCGCACTGTTTTTAAACTGTTAAACCTAACAGCTAGCTAAGGACGTAATAATCAGCTATGGCTTTGTTTTTGTTGGATTTATCAATTGAGTCTTAGTTTTTGTTCTAATATAGCTGCTTAAAAAATAAACTTATTATAATTCAGTTGACTAGCTAAATTTTTATTTAACTTTGATGAAGACGCGCCCTACATTCGCTAATCATGCTATTGGGGAATTGTCGGTAGTCTGGGTAAGGGGTAAACAAAATATTTGGCCTTAAATAAATCCATTTTTTTTGATTTATGGCACTTTTTTCTACAAGTGCCGTGTCAAATCGTTGCCAGTTAGCTTTTCCTGCCACCACGTGTATTTGCGCAGATTTGACTAAAACCTGCTTAAAATTAATTTGCTGTTTAAGCAGTAAATCTTGATGCAAATAACTTCGCCAATCTTCATCAGGTGCACAAAGCTTGGCAAAGATAGTTAGCACTTTACGCCAATTATTATTGTTGTTTTCTAGAATAGCCTGGCTTAGTTCAGCGCCCTTTAAATCTTGATGATTATTTGGCAGAGAGGGAATTTGGGTATTGAGATAGAGTACGATTTGCGGATTTTCGCTACCTAATTGCACTTAACAGTCCTTGTTATTTATCCACTTTCTACGTGTGAGAGTGTCATGCAACTGACACAAAATTGTTGCTTCTTTGTCATCTTCTGCTTCTAGCCTAACGGCGAATACAGGGAGAGAGCAATGATTTCAGCACAGCAGGTACTTAATCAACATTACCCCAGCCTAGCACAGCATCCGCGTCGTTATTCCTTGGCTAAATGGTTTTTTTCTAAAGTGTTGTTTGAAGACGAATTCCAAGCCTTTGGTGAAAAGCACCCTCACTTAAAAGGGGTGGCTTTTATCGATCAAGTATTCACCGAGCTTAATGTTAGTTATCGCGTTAGTCAGAATGAGCGAGAGCGCATTCCAAGCGAAGGACGAGTGATCATTGTAGCTAACCATCCAATAGGTTCGATAGATGGCCTTGCTTTGCTGCACTTGGTTAGTCAGGTACGTAAAGACGTTAAAATTGTTGCTAATGAAATTCTCTCCGCCATTAAGCCACTTGACGATTTATTACTGCCAGTAGACAACATGCGGGGCAATAGCCAGCGTAAGCAGCTTAATGCCATTAAAGCGCTATTAGATAAAGAGGGGGCAGTGATTATTTTTCCTGCCGGTGAGGTCTCTCGTTTAAAGGGCGTTAAGGTAAAAGACGGAAAGTGGACCAAGGGCTTTGTGAGCATAGCCAAGAAAACCAACACTCCCTTATTGCCTATTTGCGTAAAGGCTAAAAACAGCAAGTTGTTTTACTTTTGCTCTTTTGTATATAGACCTTTATCTACTTTGTTATTGGTAAAAGAGCTGTTCTTTCATCGTAATAAAGTGTTCTCGATGGTGGTGGGTGAGCAGATCCCAGTAAAGAGTTTTGGTTTAAGTGGTCTAGATCGTTCCACCCAAGCTCAGTTAATCAAAAAGCACCTTTATCGTATTGGCAGTAACAAAAAAGGCCTGTTCCAAACAGAGGCCGCGATTGCTCATCCAGAGCAGCGCCTTGCCTTAAAAAAGGCGATTAAGCAGTTAGAGAAAATAGGCGAGACGCCAGATGGAAAGCAGATTTGCATTTGTTATGGAAACTCTCAACCTTTAGTTTTGTCTGAACTTGGCCGCCTACGAGAGTTAGCCTTTCGCGCCGTAGGTGAGGGCACCGGTCGACGCACCGATACCGACAAATACGACGCAAACTATATGCATCTTATATTGTGGGACGCAGAGCAACTTGAAATTGCCGGAGCTTATCGTTTTGCCGATACTAAACGCTTAATCGAAGATAAGGGAATTGGCGCGCTATATAGCCAATCACTATTCGAATACGATGAGAAAAACTGTGACTTTTTAGCTTCAGGTATTGAGTTAGGGCGCAGCTTTGTGCAACCCAAATATTGGGGCAAACGCAGCTTGGACTACTTGTGGCTGGGTATTGGCGCATTTTTATCTCGCAATCCACATTATCGATACTTGTTTGGCCCAGTGAGCATTAGCGCCGCAATGCCAGAAGCTGGCAGAGACTTGCTGATTCACTTTTATCAAACTTACTTCCCTTCGAACAAAAGCTATGCGCGTTCGCGCCAGCCTTACCAGCTGGCCAAGCAACTAAAAAACAGCATTCATATGTCTTTCAGCGGTGATGATTATAAAGCTGATTTTGCTCAGCTAAAAAGTGCATTGGCAGCAATGGGGACCGCAGTGCCAACGCTTTATAAGCAATACACCGAGTTATGTCACGCCGGTGGGGTTCAGTTCATCGATTTCAATGTCGACCCAGAATTCAACCAGTGTATTGATGGCTTGGTATTGGTTGATTTACATCAGCTAAAAGAAAAGAAAAAAGCCCGCTATATCGACACCCACATTGGTGAAGAGTTGATGTTGGTTGAAGCGAAATAAAGGCGCTCTATTTGAAAGGCGAACACTGTTGCAGTGCCTTTTTTAAGCGGCATACTGCCTGCTCCAGCTGAGGCTCTGTTAAGGCAGTGAAGTTTAGTCTAATTGCTTGGTAGTCTGGTGTATGCTTGCTTGGCCAAAACTCATCACCCGGCACTATTGCTACCTTTTGTCTTAATGCAGCCTCTGCTAAGGACATTGCATTGTGGTGGGGGAGCCTTGCCCAGATAAACATGCCTCCTTGAGGGACATTAAATTCTAAGTTATCGCTAAGTTGCTGCTGCAAAAGCGCTGCTAAGTAGTCTCGCCGAGTTCGGTAAGTATTGGCCAACTTATCCAAGTGCTCAGCAAAAGAAGGGTGGCGAACCGTGGCTAATAGCATCAATTGCATGGGCTGAGCGGAATGTAAATCGCTTGCTTGTTTCACTTTAATTAGCGGTGCGAGTAATGCTTGTTTGGCTCTTACATAGCCTACGCGCATGCCGGGTGTGGTAATTTTTGAAAAAGAGCCGAGATGAAATGCTGCATAACTAGACAGCTCGCTTACCGTGGGAAGTGGCTCACCTTGGTAGCGAAGTTGGCGGTAAGGGGCATCTTCTATAAGTGCGACTTTATATTTGGCTAATAGGCTGGCAACGGCCTTTCGTTTGCTAAGGCTCCAACAGTGGCCGCTAGGGTTTTGAAAATCTGGCACAGCATAAAAAAGCTTTATTTTGTAGTTAGCTAGCTGTTGCTCTAGCTGGGCTAAATTGGGTCCGTCAGCTTCTGCTATCACGGTATGTATCTCGGCTTCTGCTAAATCAAAAACCTGCAAGGCGCCTAAATAACTAGGGGCTTCACACAAGACTTTATCCCCTGGGTTTAAGTAACTTCGAGCGATTAAATCCAAAGCTTGTTGTGAGCCTGTAGTAATTAATACCTCCTCCGCGGCGCTGTTATCTTTTAGTAGCCATTGGCGAAGTGCAGTTAAGCCTTCGGTGGCACCATATTGAAAGATGCTAGGTGATTGAGCCAACTCATCAGCTGCTTGCTTTAAAATATCTAGCGGAAACAATTCTGCATCGGGTAAACCGCCAGCAAGAGAGAGCATATCAGCTTGCTGAGTCACCTTTAAAATGTTGCGTATATATGATGGTTTAGTTTGTTTAACTCGTTTGCTCACCGCTAACATGGCCATTTACCTACTTAGTAAAAACTGCTGACTATCATTGCAGAAGCTGCTGTGGCAATGCTTTAGCGTTTATGTGCAATGACTTGTCCATATGTGCTATTTTGAGAAACTGACGGTGGGTCTTCAAGGTATCGAATGTCTTTAAGCACAGATGGAATGCGGGTAAATCGAATCAACGATGCCTTGTACTATATTCACCAACATATCGCGGAGCCCTTAGATGCGAGGCAATTGGCTAAAGTAGCTGCGTATTCCCCCTATCATTTTCATCGTTGTTTTAAGCAAGTGACCGGCGAAAATGTTAATGAGTATATTCGCCGTGCGCGTTTGGAGCGTTGTGCAAATTTATTAATGTTTTCACCCGGCCTCACCATACAAGAAGCATCACAATGTTGTGGTTTTTTGTCACCGGCGTCGTTTTCTCAAGCTTTTAAAAAGCACTTTGCCTGCTCACCTACACAATGGCGAAACCATGGTTATAGTAAGTTTAGTCAAGCTAATTACCAACAGCATTGGAGCGATGACTTACAACAGCGAATCCTAAATGCCAAGGTGCTACAAATGCCTGAGGTTAAGGTGCAGCGCTTGCCTGCCCAACCAGTCGCTTATGTGAGGCACCATGGCTACGGTCGTTCAATTCGCCAAGCCTATGAAAAACTACAAGTTTGGGCTGATAGTCAAGGCGTGGAGTGGCAAGTAAACAAGTTATTAGGTCTGTATCATTCTAATCCTGATATTGTTCCGGCTCCGCTCTGTCACTATGTCGCTTGTTTAGCGGTAGATGGCCCAATAATACGTCGAGGTGGTATTAGTGCCTTAACGATTCCCGAAGGCATGCATGCAACCTTACATGCCGCTGGAGAATATGGGGATTTGTTACCAATATTGCATAAATTTTATATGCAATGGCTGCCCAATAGCGGTTATCGTTTAGGGGATACGCCCGCTTATGTACGCTACTCTCGATGTCAATTTATGGATCCAAATGAACGCTTTGAGTTACAGCTTTGTATACCGATAACATTGTAGTTAAGTTGCTGTAATTGTTATTTTTCATTTATATATCAAATGCTTTGCTATTTTTAACACAGTTATCAATGTAATATTATTGTCATATTTTAGTCATAAAATCTTCGCCCAAATTAGCGCCTAATAGGCCTGTTAGGGATTGCCGCAGAGCTAGTTTTAGCCAATCTGCGAATGGAGTTTTTATGCGAGTATCACGATTCTCTAGACTATCTGCGATAGCATTATTTGCCGTAAGTGCGGTGTTAATTGCAGCCTTATATTTTTCTTTAGTTGAGTTGTCGAGCTCCAATCAGCAGCTACAAAATTATCAATCTCTTAAATCTCAATTTAATAGCCAGCTGGTGGCTAAGGTAAACAATTACTTAAATACCGGTAACGCATTAGAGCTTAGTGAAGCTGAGCGTTTGCTGCTGGAACTGGTAGAGCGCTCCAATCAGCAGCATTTGCCTGGCTTGGCTGAGCTGTTAAATCAGCTACATATTGCCTTGCAAGACCGTTATTTAGCACTGGGCAAACTCAGCGGTAATGAGCAAGGCTTGTTGATAAATGCAGAGCGTGAAATGCTTGGTTGGGCAGACAGTACCGTTGACTACGGCTTAAGCGCTCAAGCAGCCAGTTCTCGTGACTATATTCAACAAGGTACAGAACTTCTTAATGCTTTAGTTAACTTGTCGATGCAGCGAAGCCGCTATTTTGCTGACCCTAGTGCTAACAGCAAATCTGCTTACGACGATGCATTTTTGCGGGTAAACAAACATGCAAAAGCAATTGATGCTTTACCATTGCTGGGGGTGATGAGCGAAGTTGAATTTGATGAGTTTGCCTTAGGCGACCCCGAAGAAGCTGTCGATTTAGCCGAAGAGATAAAGAGCGAGTTAGTAAGTTTAACTCAGCGCTACCCAAGAGAGCTGCAATCGACTAATGCTTTAATCGAACAACGGATGGTATTACGCAGCGCATTAGCGGCCGACATTGAGTTACTTACCCAGCAAATATCTCAAGCAGAGCAGGGTGTTATTAAGCAGCGAGATGGGGTTACTCAAACAGTTAAAATCACCCTATACAGTGTTGCGGGCTTAATTTTGCTAATTGCCATCGTAATGCAAGTTGTGATGCAAAGCACCGTATTAAAACCGCTTCGTGAACTGCGAAATGGCTTTGCCTCACTGGTTGAAAACGGCAGCATCGAGCGATTAAAAGTACGCCGAAATAATACTGAGATTGGCGAAATTGCAACCTTTTTCAACCAGCTATTAGCAAAGCAAGAAGACTTAGAAGAGCTTAAAAACAAGCAGCTATCTGTGGTATCTAATTCACTCGATTCGGTGACTAAACAGGTACGTGAAGTGTACTTAACCTCAGAGCAAACCGATCACCAAGTAGCTGAATCTCAATTGCTGATGGAGCAACTGCGTTCATTAACAGAGCAGCTTAATCAGGTATCTAGTGACGTAGAGCACAATGCCAACGCTACCCAGAGCGCGATGAACGAATCGCAGCAAAATGTAGAACAGGTGATGAATGCCAGTAAGCGCACCAGTACCGCGGTCACCGAAGGGCGAGAATCCCTGGCTACCTTGGTTAAAGCGGTAACTGATGTAAGTGCAATCTTGGATGTTATTCGTAGTATTGCCGAGCAAACTAACTTGCTCGCCCTAAATGCTGCTATTGAGTCAGCCCGAGCCGGTGAACATGGCCGTGGTTTTGCCGTGGTGGCAGATGAAGTTAGAACGCTATCAATGCGCACCCAAACTTCACTAGAAGAAATAACCGGTATTTTGAATCAGCTAAAACAGTCTTCGACTAGCCTAGAGTCAAACATTGGTGGAATAGAAGAAGCCAGTGAACATCAGCAGGCTATTTCTTCTAAGCTTATGGAAACCACTCATCAGGTACGTGAGCAAGCAGAAACTTCTGCTCAAGTGGCACATCAAGCCAGTGAGTATATTCGTGAACAAAGTGAGCATGTAGGTAGCTTCACTTCCAAAATGAGCACGGTGAAAACGCAAGTAGAGTCGGCCTACAAATTAGCGACTAAAATTGAATCGGATGTAAGCCAGCAAGTCTCTACTATTGTTAACGCATTAAAGCCAGCCTAAGCCAATTAAGCCAAGTGCATCTCGGCCTTTGCATGCTATACTCGCGCATTGGCTCATACTGAGCTTATCGAATGTGAAAAGAGAGATAAAATGCTAGAAATTGGACGCCTTAATCAACTAGCCGTGATTGAAATGGCTGACTTAGGTGCCTACCTAGAAGGTGGCGAGTTCGGTGATATTTTGCTTCCAAGCAAAGAGCTGCCTGCTGATTTAAGCATTGGTCAGCAAATAGAGGTATTTGTTTACCGAGATAGCCAAGGTAACCTATTAGCGACCTTACAGAAGCCTTTGGTGCAAGTAGGCGAATGCGCTAACTTGCAGGTGAAGGACATTAACGATGTTGGCATCTTCCTCGATTGGGGCCTAGACAAAGATTTATTTTTGCCTTTCGGTGAGCAACAGCAGCCAATGGAAGTTGATCGTCATTACGTAGTGTATGTCTACTTAGACAATGAGCAACGCATTACCGCCAGCAATAAGCTTGATCGTTACATCGATAAGTCAGACCACAAGTATAAGCGTGGCGACAAAGTTGAGTTATTGGTTGCTGGGCGTACCGAGCTAGGTTACAAAGCCGTGGTAAATAACAAGCACTGGGGCGTACTGTATTACGATCAAGTGTTTAAGCGTATTCGCGCGGGTTATGCTGGTACTGGTTATATTCAAAAAGTACGAGAAGACCAAAAGCTAGACGTAAGTTTAGAGCCCATTGGCATACAAAAAGCCATTGATATTGGCGACACCATTTTAGCTAAGCTTCGCGAAGAGCAAGGCTACCTGGCTTTGAGTGATAAAAGTACCCCGCAAGCCATTTCAGCTATTTTTGGTGTAAGTAAAGGTACCTTTAAAAAAGCGATTGGTAAGCTTTATAAAGAAGGTTTAATCACCATTAGTAAAACTGGCATAGTGTTAAACGACAAAGAATAGTGAACGTTTTTTATTAGCCAGATTAGCCCGCAACTTAGCGGGCTTTTTTGTCGCTGGCATATAGCGTTGAGTGACCGTAATTGTTATACGAAGATGGGTTTTACTTGGGCTCCATGCTAGGCAATGGCTCCTCGTTAGAGATTGTTAAATTGTCTAAATTAATTGTTGCTGAATAAGCGATATTGTCGCGTTGAAATACGATGATTACAGAGTCCTTGCCGACAGTTTTGTACCCATTTACAAAGTCGATATCTTTTAGTAATTCAAGGTATTCTTGGCCATTTGGCTTCGATATAGCCACTGTTTTTAGATCAGATGATGTTAACGAATTATTGTTATTAGTGTCCGACTTAACCACGTAATAAAGAATGGCTTTAGTTTCTTTGGTTTGCTCTGAATAAGAGGTACTTGGTAACTGATGAATGCTTGTAATTAAGTAGTCATTTTTATCAAATAACCAATACTTACTATTTGTTTCCACATTAATGAAGAGGTAGTTTCTGGTTGACGATGCCGACTTGCTGTATGACGCTGTGCTTATATTTTGCTCTGAATAGAGTGGGACCATTATTACGCTAGATCCATTAATGCTTATTAGATTTCCTAGCCGCCACTTTTCTTTATCTTCCTGTGTTTCTTCAATATTAACAATGTTTCTTACGTTTCTATCACGTGTAATGTCTTGGTAGATTGTAATGGCAGCGAATAGGCTTAGCGCTAGACCTACAATTCCAACTAACATAATTACAATGGCATTAAATCGCCATATTTTTTTGAAGAGTTTGCTTTCTTCCATCTTCATTCCTAAGTGAGCTTGCGTCTTTTTTATGTGAATAAAGCTACCACTAAGCTATTAATTAAAAAAGAAAATACTATTTAAACGCTCAGAGCTTTCCTCTCTAGCTGTTTGCCAGTTTGCCAGTTTGCCAGTTTGCCAGTTTGCCAGTTTGCCAGTTTGGCTATTTAGTCATCATAAAGGCAGAGCTTGGTAATTTTAATCGCCGGCCTCTGCCTTTATCTAAATGATTAGCGATATTGGCTAATTGATGTTTTGAGTTGCTGCAGTGACGCTTGGACTTTTTCTAACGGTGAGGCAAAGTTCATCCGATAATAATTTTCGTTTATTTCACCAAACCAGGTGCCGGGTGTTAGCGCGAGTTTAGCATGCTGGCTTAATAGCTCTTTTAATTGCTCTGGGGCTAAGTTTAAGCCGGAGAAATCAAACCATATTTGATTGGTACCTTCGGGTAGAAAGGCTTTAACTTGGGGGAGTTCCTTGGCCATAAATGCCATAATCCAGTTTCTTACTTCTTGGGTATAAGCCAAAAACTCTTCGAACCACTCTTTGCCATGCTGGTAGGCTGCAATGGTGGCATACAAACTAAATGCATTGCCGTGGTCTAGTGACATAGACACCGAGCTTGCTTTGATTTTTTCTCGTAAGGCTTGGTTATCACTATAGATATAGCCATTAGCAATGCTATTTAAGCCAAAGTTTTTAGCGGGGGAGCCAATAATGGTGAGGCTGTTGTCGTAGTTTAACGAGGCCATGCTGGTGAACCTTGCACCTTCAAACACGATGTCAGCATGAACTTCATCACTTATAATCATTACTTGGTACTTTTTGGCAATGGTAACTAACTGTTGCAACTCTTGTTTAGTCCACACTCTACCTACCGGATTATGAGGGTTACATAACAACACCATGCGCACTTTGCCGCTGCTTAGCTGTTGCTCAAAATCTTGGTAATCAAATAGGTAACGATCTCCCTCTAGCTTAAGCGGGCTAGTCACAGCTTTGCGTCCGGCAGATTCAATTAAACGGCGAAATTGGTGGTACACCGGAGTTTGAATTAATACGCCGTCGCCTTCTTGAGTAAAGTCGCGAATTAGCAATGCTATTGCGCTGAGTACCCCTGGAACTTGCACAAAATGATTAGGGTTTAGGTCAAGCTGGTGGCGCTGTTGATTCCAATGAGCAATCGCCTTAAATACGGTTTGTGAATCAAATTCGTAAGAGTATTGCTCACGGTTTACTAATTGCTGCATAGCTTGGCTAATTGGAGAGGCAATGGGGAAATCCATATCGGCTATCCAGTAAGGTGTCAGCTGGTCGCTGCCATAAATTTGCTTTAGCATTTTACTATCATGCTTAATGAATTTGTCGCTAATACCTTGGTGGCTCGGGGTGGTTTGAAACATTAAGTTTTCCATTGATTTAGGTTGATAGTGTTAGGACGCAGCCTTAACCAAAAAGACGCAAGTTTTTAGCTTATGCGTCACTTAATACCAAGGAATCTAAAATACCTTTACCGCTGTGGATCCCGCCTTCGTTCTCACTCGCGGGTTTACTACGAATAAGATAGCCAGCATATCCGTTTAGCGGTGTTGCTGGTTCTTCATCGTAATAAGCACTAAATAAGCCTATCTCGCTCACCAGATCGTCGACGTGGGTTTGAGTGCTATTACGCACTGCGATGGTGGGGACTTCGCGTTCGTGTGGATATAAGCGCTGCATTAAAGCCCAAGCGTCATACTCATGAGGGGCTAACTGTTCAAGTTTATTAGCTATTTCTTCACCAAAAACGCAATGTCCACCACCTTCTCCTTGGTTTTTTAGTACCCATTCTTGCTTATCTGCCTGCCTATTAAACCAGCCGATGGTTGCTTGGTTTATTGGCTTCATATCTGCCAAGACACTTTTGATTAGCTTGGCATCATCTAGGTTTAACCCCCAGCGGGCATAGTCTTCTGCTGGCATGGTTGTTAGGAGCATTTGCATGGTTTTACTGGTGGCGAGTTGCTGGCTAAACGTGGCGTTTACGGCTACTTTGTGTTGCTCGATAAATAGCCTAGTTTGGCTAAGGGTTTCGCAGCAAACTCTTTCGCTGCGTGTTGTTGAGTAGTAGTCAGCGTATTGGTAACCGGCTCTAAGATATACCACATCAATAGCGCCTACGTCCTTTAACAGTAGGCGTTGATTATCGCCGCTGGATAATTGGGTACTAAGTTGCTCGAAGGTGCGCCTTAGGGTGCGAATCCCTTGTTTCTGTAGAGCTAGTTCCAGAAGGTGTTGGTCGTACACATTGTCTTCATTTTCTTGTACCACCATTAAGAAGGTTGGTTTACTCGCTAAACCGTCTAAAGATGCTTGAGCACGTGATTCAAAGCTTGCTTTTATGCTGTTGGCTGCTTTAGCGATCGCAAGGGCGAGCTGCTCAATGGCTTGGTTTTCTGCCGGCGTGGCGTGCTTATTTTCTAGGTAGGTATGGTAAAGCTGAGGCCATTGATTTTGTATAAAAGCATGCAGCTCTGTTGCGCGTTGGCCAAACGGCGCCATGCCTGCAGCAATACCATTAAACTCGATAACTTTTGGACCATGTTGTCGGTCGTCCATAAAATCGGTACGCATTATTAGCAGCGGTTTTCTAGCAGGTGATAAGCGATGTGCTGCGTCACCATGGGCTTGGTGGTGCAGGGCTAACAAACGTTCAAAAAAGGGCTCCGCTTTTGCCATTTTAGCGAGCGACGACTGAAGAAAGTCGTGATCTTCTGACACATTGTTAATTAGCCTTGTAATAAGAGATGTGGCTCTACGTAGGCGTTCGAATACTTCATGCGGCATAGTTATTGGCGCAATACTAAACGGACAATGCCTGGCAGAGTTATCAGCTTGACGAAAAGCTACGCCATGCATAATGGCCCATTCACTTATTTCTTGGATCATTTGAGCTGAAATAATAGGGCGCGTTGTATTGGGCATGTATTCTCCAAAGTACTCGTGGGAACGAGCATTTATTTGTTTGTTAACCGCTTTGTTGCAGACAAACAGCATTTAACATTTACTTGATGAGCTTGTCTTTTTTGGGGAGTAGTCGGTGATGCCCTCTTGTCCTACTTCAAAGTCACAGCAAGCCATCATTTGTTCTCTAAACTTCACTCGGCTTCTTTGTACTCGGCTTTTAGCGCCAGAGAGCGATAAACCGAGCTGTTCGGCGATACTTTGTTGTGAGTAACCTTCTAACTCGGCTAAACGAAGCGGTGTGCCGTATTTTTCGGGCAGTTCATCGATGAGAGGGCGCAGGCACTCTGCTAACTCTTTACGGGCTAGACTACCGCTATCGTGATCTTCTGCGACCAAGTCTTCAGGCAATTCTTCATAGGGTTTCTGCTGGCGATAAAAATCCATAATAGTGTTATGGGCGATACGATATAACCAGCCTTTTAAGCTGCCCTTTGACTTAAGTTGATGCAAATTGCTACTGGCCTTGATGTAAACATCTTGCAAGATGTCATCGACAGCGTGGCTGTCATTTATCCGCTTGCTAACATAGCTTCTAAGCTGGGCTTTGTGGTTTTGCCATTCAGATATCATACAAACAGGGTCTCAAGGTTAAAAATCTTTGATTACTTTTAGTAAGACTAAGCAATTCACTAAAAGACGCAAAACTTTCTGATTTTTATTAAGCCTGCAGGCAACAAAAATTACTTGGGTCGCTCTATTGAGCATTTAAGCTTGTTGTTACTTATTGATGTGTTAGCGTTATTCATCACGCATATTCAATGAGTTAGCTTTATGACACGTATTTTGGTTGCGGGTTTAGTCAATATTGAGACCACCCTAAAAATTGAAGGCTTTCCTCAACACTACTACCCAGTGACTTACCCTTTTGACGGTATTCAAAGCAGTGTGTCTGGGGTGGCATTTAATGTGGCTAAAGCGCTTGCTACCCTGGGTGATGAGGTTGACTTATGCACGCTGCTGGCACCAGATATGGCAGGAAAACAAGTGCAACAAGCCATAGCTCAAATACCGAAAGTTAAACCTTGTATTGAGCTAACTATGCAAGATACACCACAGTCGGTTATTTTGTATGACCCAGAGGGTCGGCGGCAAATACATGTAGACCTGAAAGATATTCAGCAACGCAGATACTCGGAACAAGGCTTTAAGAAACAGCTTATACATAGCGACGCAGTTGTTGCTTGTAACATTAATTTTGCCCGGCCAATTCTAGAGCTGGCTAAGCAAGCTGGCAAACTAATTGCTACCGATGTACATACCCTAGGTAACATTGAAGACGAATATAACCAGCAATTTCTTGCCATGGCCGATGTGCTGTTTTTGAGTGACGAGCAAGTAAGTGGTGACTATCATCAGTTTATTTGGCAGTTGGTGGAGCGTTATCACAACTCGGTTATTGTGATGGGATTAGGCAGCAACGGTGCTTTGCTGTATACCCAACAGGCAAATTCCATTCAACATTTTCCCGCGACAACAACACGACCCGTGCTTAATACTATTGGTGCTGGAGATGCGTTATTTTCATGTTTTTTACATTACTACTTGTTAGAAAATAACCCAGAAAAAGCGCTCAGCCGGGCAATGGTGTTTGCGTCTTACAAAATTGGAGAAGCGGGCGCTGCTTCAGGCTTTTTAAGCCATCAGCAGCTAGAAGACTTGGTTTCTACCTAGCAGCTGAAAATTTAGTGAGGTTAAACTGTAAAAGTGTGATGCACTTACAAGCCTCGGTAAGCTTATAAGTGCATTTCTTGGGGATTAGATGTTTTCTACAAAGTTATATTCAGTTGTTTCGCCTGATACTACAGAGATAGTGGCCTGCTGCTCACTTGGGTCTGCAATCATTACAGCATCATAAATTTCTGGGTCATCATCTATCGCACTACAACTAAACGCCAGTAAATAGTCTGCAGCAGGTAAGTGAGCAAAACTGTAGGAGTATTCACCAGTTTCACTATCTAGTTGAACCATTTTCGAAGCGTAAGGCTGAACGACATTCGCGGGAACCTCGGTGTCTATTTCTGGATCAAACTCATCACCAAGTACAGACTCTTCAGCAATAGGGCTGGTGTAAAGGTAAATAACATTCCCTGTGTCAGCGACACATTCACCTGCAGAGAGAAGGTTTGGGTCTACAGTGCCCGAGACATTGCCAACCGTGGCATTGTCAATAATAGTTACGCCATGAGGTTTTAAGTTGTAGCTAGCGCCGCCAGCGGTGCTCACTAACGATTTTCTCAAGTTGAAGTCGATAGTATAGGCCTGAGTTCCCTCTGTAGTTACTGTAAAGCCACCTAAACGAAGTTTATTACTTGGCGTTTTTAACGGTAGTACGGCATTTGATTCTTCTACTACGTTGCAGTGTTGAGTATCACCATTTTGATTTTGCGGGCATTCGTAGGTGTTAATGATTAACTCGCTGTATTCGCCTACAGGTAACTCTGCATCGCTTAGCACTAACAGGCTGTCACCATTTTGGTAATCAAGTAAGTTGATGCTTATCGGATCGCCATTTTCATCTTCAATTGGTAATTCGATATCATCTTGGTCAGTACGCTGTAAGGTTAACGAAGCGTAGCTTACATTTACTTCTTGGGCGCTATCGACAGGTGCGTCTGCGATGGAAAAGGAGACCAATGCTGTAGTGGGTTGAGTGTCGGAGTCATCGCTACCACAGGCGGTAAGCCCAAGGGTTAACGAGGCAATAAGTGATAGCTTAAATATATTATTCATATTTTTCTCTTGTTAGCGTTTAGTCTAAATTTTGCGTCGTCTAGTTTTAATGTTTCGCCTTTGAGTATAGTTTTTTTGGCGAATGGCGCTAATTTAGCACAGTATTTGCTGGCAATGAGTAACAATATGTAAGTTGAGAATTTATTGATTGGGATAGTTAAAAAAGCCCAATCAGTAATGATTGGGCAAACAATTGCAGTTAGGAAATATTATAAACTGTAACGTAGCTTTAGCTCATTGGGGTGAGGGGCTAGGTAAGCTTGCTTCGCAACATAGTGGTTCGGATGCTCTCGCAAGTAGTGCTGAATAAGGCTAATTGGCACCAGTAAAGGCAATAAACCTTCGCGATATTCATGAATACGTTCGGCCAGTTCTTCACGTTGTTGGGCTGTGATTTCTCGCTTAAAGTAACCTTGCAAGTGTTGTAATACATTACAGTGGTTTTTGCGGCTGCAGTTATGTTTCAAAATTTCCATAAAACCTTTGATATAACTAGCGAAACCTTCTAGGTCTTGATTACTGCTAATGTTGGCTAATAAAGGGCCCAGTTCGCGGTATTTGGCAGGGTGGTGCGCCATCAATAAGTATTTATATTTAGCGTGAAAGTCCTGCACTTTAGCCACGGTAAAACCTTCGTGCTCTATGGTTTTCCATTGGTGATAAGCAAACACGCGATTAACAAAGTTTTCGCGCAGTACGGGGTCATTTAAACGGCCGTCTTCTTCTACTGGCAATAAAGGATAGGCTTTCATTAATTCGGCCGTAAATATACCAACACCGTCTTTGGTAGCGTTGTTTTTAGCCGGTGAATAAACGCTGACTCGTTCCATACCACAGCTAGGAGACTTTGCACATACAACGTAACCGCTATGATGGCTAAGCTGTGGTAAGCGGCGTTTAGCGTATTGTTGCATTTTTTCGGTAACATCAAAGCTGCCGTCACTGGCTTGAATGCTTATAACGTCTTCTTGCTGAACTAAACGAATGGTTTTTCTTGGGGTGCCCATGCCTATAGCCATTTCTGGGCAAGTGGGTTCAAAATCAAAATACTTGGCTAATTCGATGCGACAAAAGCGCGATTGTTTGTGTCCGCCATCGTAGCGCACTTCTTCACCTAATAAGCAGCTACTAATACCTACAGAAATTTTGTCGCTAGAAAATTTATTCATGCTGTCAGCTCCTTCACATTATATTGAGTATAACGTTGCTCAAACAATTAGGATCACTTAGAACATAGCATTTCTATAGCTTGTTATTAAATATATGATTTAGCTTGTCGGCTAAGCGTTTGCCGGCACGAACAATTTGTAGCTCTAAAGTGGGGCGATGTTGGTTTGCGTAGTTATCGGATAAGTTTTTATCGCCAAATTGATAAACAGCCGGTAATAGTTCACGGCTTTGATTTAGCCATTCTTCATAGTGAAAAAGCGGGTCGTTGCTAGGATATTGGCGCTGAAGTTGCTCGGCATATTTGCCCAAAGACAGCTTGTTACTATCAAGTAGTTGGCTATCCCACACCCGATGTAGATTTGAGCTTTTTCCATACCAACTAACTGAGACCTTATTACCGCCACGATCGTTTGCGTAACCCACATGCAAGGGTTGATGAATGTCACCGACAAAGTGAATATAAAACTTTAGGGCTTGTTGGCGCTCTAACTTACTTATATTCGGCTGCTTGAGCTGCTGTTCAAAATACTCCAGTTGGCTGAGTACATCTCCTTTGGGGTTTCGCTGGCTTTGCTCAAGTGACTGCCCTTTGGGAATATTAATGTAGTGCCAGGGGCCTGTGTGCTTCCAAGCTTTTTGTTTTCTCGCATAGTCTGCCCATGTTGCAAGTACTACCATACTCTTGCCATCAACTATTTTTTCGATGTGTTTTTGGCTTTGCGGGTCGAGTTGTTGCTGGGCAATATAAGCGATTAGTTGATGCCCTTTCATGCCAAAGGCGAAACAGCTTTGAGACAGTGAGAATAGGCAGATAAAAACAATACTAAATCGCACTGCCACTAGATGTTGAGCATTTAGACGACTTAGCATTGCTAGTTTATTGATGTTTATAGTTGACTAAGAACATGTTCGGCCTTGCTCACCTCAAAGGATTTAGGTGGTTCTACATTTAGCTGAGTAACCGTTAAGTTATCAATTATCATTGCGTAGCGCTGCGAACGTACCCCGCCAAAACTGGCGGTGTCCATATCTAAGCCTAGTGCTTTAGTAAAACTGGCATCGCCATCGCCCAACATCAGTATATTTTCTGCGTTTTGCGCTTCGCCCCATGCTTGCATAACAAAGGCATCATTTACTGATACACAGGCAATAAGATCTACGCCTTTGGCTTTTATTTCGTCAGCCAGTACCACGTATCCGGGGAGGTGGGCTTCAGAACAAGTGGGGGTAAACGCACCGGGTACTGCAAATAGAACCACTTTTTTGCCCGCAAACAGCTCATGGCTGGTGTGATTCTGCATACCTTGTTGATTAAGTTCGGCTAATGGGGTGTCTGGAATAACTTGCCCTAGTTCTATCATTTTGCACTTCCTAGTGAGTAGTAAAACCAAGCTATTGCTTGCTTAGACGTCTTAGCCTAGGAGGGAAAGGAGCTTAGTGCAAGTGGCGTAGCAAATAACAACTTCAAGCTTTGCACTAAGGTGTTTAAGCTCAGTTTGTTGATAAGAGATAGCCAAGCTTAATGCCGCTTAAACTAAAAAGAGCAGCCGATTGGCTACCCTTGTTAATAGCTAAGCTTAGTGACTTACTTCAATGGACTTAAATCTTGCTCTAGCTTATCGCAAATATACCTGCCAATTGGGAAAGCGGAAGTGGCCGCGGGTGAGGGCGCATTACATACGTGTAAGCTACGCGGGCTGCTTGCAAATAAAAAGTCGTGAACCAAGGTTCCATTTCTTAACACTGCTTGAGCCCGAATGCCGCTAGGATAAGGGCGAAGGTCATGAATGTTTAAGCTAGGGCAGTATTTTCTTACCCGCTGCAGATAACCTGATTTAAACATGGAGTCTTTGGTTTCGCTGAGACCGCTACGAAAATGCTGTTTAGCCACTTTCCAAAAACCCTTGAAACCGAGCATTTCTTTGGTGTCGGCAAGGTTAAAGGACCCCTTGTTGTAACCCTCTCTGGACCAACCTTGTACGGCGTTGGGGCCTACCGTCACGCTGCCATCTATCATCTTAGTAAGATGAACACCTAAAAATGGTAAATCAGGGTTAGGGATGGGGTAAATAAGGTGTTTAATTAGTTGGTTATGACGAGGTTGTAATTGATAGTATTCGCCTCGATAAGGAACAATTTGAAAGTCGATATCTAGCTTAAGCATGTTGCATAGGCGGTCGGCCATCAGCCCTCCGCAGGCAATAAGGTATTGGCTACTGATTTGACCATGCTGCGTATCAATCAATATCTTATCGGTTTGTTCGCTCAATCCTGTTACTTGGTGAGACAGCAAAATTTCGCCGCCCGCTTGTTGAAATAACTCGGCCAGTTTTTGGCAGATTTGAGGATAACTAACGATGCCGGTGTCTTTTACTTGCAAAGCACCTAAGCCAACGATGTTAGGTTCTATTTCCTGCAGTTGTTTGGCGTTAAGCGGTTTTACCTTAATGCCATTCTGCTCACAGCGTGTGGCGAGCGCCTGCATATCACTCAATTCTTGTTGATTAGTGGCCACGAGTAGCTTGCCGCATTGCAAGTAAGGAATGTCGTGCTGTTGGCAAAAGCTGATGGTGTCTAATAAACCCTGCTTACAGAATTCGGCTTTTAGGCTGCCTGGCTGATAGTAAACGCCAGCATGAATTACGCCGCTGTTATGGCCTGTTTGATGAAAGGCGAGTGAAGATTCTTTTTCTAGCAGCACTACTTTGACGCTAGGTTTTCGCTTAATCAGTTCTAAAGCGCTGGCAAGGCCTACGATGCCTCCCCCAATAATGCTGTAATCGTAGTTCACTGAACCATTCCTTTTACTACTTATATCCATATAACGTTAAGCTTAATTCTGGCATAGAAAAATTTCAGCTTAGACTAAAGATAAAAATCTGCTACTGAATAAAGCTTGCGTCAGTGATAAGGTCAAACTTACCAAAGGGCTAATGAGGCGCTAAATGGATTTCACAATTTATCATGGATTTTTGTTACTCACAGTAGGATTATTTGCCGGAGTTATCAATACCTTGGCGGGAGGGGGATCGAATCTAACACTTCCTGCGTTAATGGTAATGGGGATGCCAGCAGAGGTTGCAAATGCAACCAATAGGGTGGGTATATTTTTGCAGTGTTTAACTGGTGTATTGGGCTTCAAAAAACACGGTAAATTGGATACTGATGATGTCGCCCCTATTTTATGGCCAACCTTAGTGGGTGGTTTGGTTGGCGCAGTAGCGGCCTCTTATGCTCCTTCGTGGATCATTAAATATTTGTTGCTTGGCGCCATGCTGGCGATGGCTGCACTAATGCTAATTAAACCTAGTGTTGTTGCCCCCGAGGCAGGAACTGAAGCGCGTAAAATGAAAGATACTCCCTCGGCTAAATGGAGCTTGGCTATCGCCGGTTTTTACGGCGGCTTTGTACAAGCTGGGGTCGGGTTTATTTTGGTTGCCGCGTTGGCTGGGAGTTTGCGCTACGATTTAGTCAGGGCTAACGCGCTTAAATTAGTATGTACCATTGCTTTTACTAGTGTGGCCTTGGTGGTGTTTATTGCACGGGACCAAGTGTTATGGCTACCAGGGTTGGTATTAGCCATAGGTTACATTATTGGTGCACATTACGCGGTTAAATTTGCCATAAAAGCTGCCGCTAATACGCTTAAATGGTTTTTGTTTGTGATGACCTTAGTAGGCTGCGTAGCCGCATTGTGGTTTTAGATCTTATAGCGGCAATTTAAAGGAAGGTAGTATGCAAAAAGTGTTAATTATCATTGCTATGCTAGCATTGGGTGCTTGCAGTTCTAAGCCTGAAGGGATTGAACCTGTTCAGAATTTCAATTTAGATAAGTACTTAGGCGCTTGGTACGAAATCGCCCGCTTGGATCATTCATTTGAGCGCGGCATGAGTCACGTTACTGCAACTTATACCCTGCGTGATGACGGCAAGGTATCTGTTCTGAATAAAGGCTTTTCCGAGCAAGACCACCAATGGTTTGAAGCAGAAGGTGTGGCGCAGTTTGTTAGTGAGCCTGATGTTGCGCACTTGAAAGTGTCATTCTTTAGGCCATTTTACGGCGCTTACGTGGTGTTTGCTTTAGATGAAAAAGACTATCAATATGCTCTAGTTGCGGGGCCAAACCGAGACTATTTGTGGTTGTTAGCGAGAAGCCCCGAGCTATCTCACGCCATTCGTACCGATTTAGTACATCAAGCTAAAGAGCTTGGATTTGATACTAGCGAACTGATTTTTGTAGAGCACCACGGTGATGTGATAGCGTCAAAAGAGTGAAGGCGTTTTACAACAGGAGCAACTATGTGGACTGAAGGTAAAGTAATTCAACGTATTGATTGGAACGATGAACTGTTTTCTTTACGCATTAAAGCAGAGATAGATCCTTTTGTGGCGGGGCAGTTTATCAAGTTGTCTGAAATGCGAGATGACAAGCGTATTGCCCGTGCTTACTCGCTGGTTAACCCTCCTAACACCGACTATTTAGAAATATTGGCTATTAAGGTGGAAGATGGGCTGTTGTCACCCAATTTACACTTATTGCGAGCTGGCGATAGCATTGAAGTTTCAACTGCGGCAGCAGGGTTTATGGTACTAGACGAAGTCCCTCTCGCTAAGCACCTTTGGTTAATTGGTACGGGCACCGGAATAGGCCCATTTTTCTCAATGTTAGAAACTCCAGAGCCTTGGGAGCGATTCGAGAAAATTGTGCTGGTTTACGGTGTACGAAAAGCTAAGGACATTGCTTATCAAGAGCTGATTGATAAGTACTTAAATGAGCAAGCGGATAAATTTGTCTTTCAAGCCATGGTAACCAGAGAAGATTGCGTCGGCGCACTCAGGGCCAGGATCCCAGCTGCACTGGAAGCGGATCAACTAGAGGATGCAGTAGGGCTTAATCTTAATGCGCAAGACTCCCAGGTGATCATGTGTGGTAATCCGCAAATGATCACTGATGCTCAAAGCATACTTGAGAATAAAGGCTTAAAGAAAAACCTTCGACGAAAGCCAGGACAAGTGACGGTAGAACGCTATTGGTAGTGTGTTTTTTGAGCGTAAATGTTACTCTTTCGTATAGAAGTTTTGTCACTTATTTGATGTATTGATTAGTAATAAGCACAAAATCTCAGCAATTGTTGTCGGTATTTTTTACAATATGACAATAATAATTTAAATCTATTATTTAAGTTGCTGTATATAAAGAGTTATTTATATTGGCTTGCTTTTTGCTTTAATCTGCTCAGTGATATTAAAAATATACATACTGCTATTTTGGGGGCACTGTGTTTAAACAAATTTTATTAGTAGCAAGTTGCGCGGTTTCGTTGTCTGCTTTCGGCTCTACTCAGACTTGGGACTTCAGCACATTTACCGAAAGCGGAAGCGGTGATGGGAATACCTTCAGTGGTAACGGCCTTACTCTTTCAGGCTGGTCTAATACCGACGGCGGCGCTCAGAATATCGAAAGTGGCGAGCTAGATTACGCAAACGGTTATGGTTTAACCTTACAAAACCGTGATGAAGGTGGTGGCTCTCCAGACCATGCAATCGACAGCTACAACAATCGCGATTGGAAGAAAGATTATGACATGGTTTTACTTAGCTTCGATGAAGCAGTAAACCTTGCTGGTTTCTCGTTGGGCTGGGCTAAAGAGGGTCGTAACAGGGAGGCTGATGTAACTGTATTAGCATACTCTGGTAACGATACTCCTACTTTAGCTGGTAGTAACTGGGGAGACGTGGCAAGTGCTTGGTCAACTGAAGCTCAGGTCGACGATGCTAACTCATACGCATATCAATCAATCAGCTCTAGTGCTTCTTCTAAGTACTGGTTAATTGGTGCATACAACCCAATCTTTGGAGATATGGGTTTCTCAACCGCTAACGATGCATTTAAGTTGGCCGGTGTTAAAGCGAATAGCCCTCAAGTACCAGTTACCAGCGTGCCAGAGCCAGGCACAGTCTTAATGTTTGCTGCTGGTTTATTTGGCATCGCATTACGTAGCAGAAAGCGCCAAGTTTAAACCAATACTTCCTTTTCCTGTTTAATCAAAAATACGAAATACTCTGTATTTCGTATTTTTTTGTCTTTTTTTTACTACCTGTTCATTAGATACTGTTTAAGGCTTAATTGACTAGCCCTTGAAGCAACAAGGAATTAGCTTTGATAATGAACAAATCTTTAGTAGCTCTGTGTTTACTGTGCGTAACAAATCTTAGCTTTGCTGATCAGCAGGCTAACGAGTACGAACTCGCCGTTAAAGCCTTTCATAGTGGAGAAGAGAATGAAGCCTTCATCCATTTAAAAAATGCACTAAAAGCTAATCCTGAACACCTTTCCTCAAAGCTACTGCTCGCCAAAGTTTATTTTAACGCAAATAACTTAGGTTCTGCTGAGAAACAGTTAGAAGAGGCTTTAGCCTTAGGGGCCGACATTAACTTGGTGTTGCCATTGCTTGGCAATATTCTAATGTTGCAGGGGAAAACTAACGAACTGCTTGCGTTTGAAGAGCGAATTAATGAGTTCTCTAAGCCGAGTTTGTTTGAGTGGAAGTTATTGCGTGGTCGAATCTATTTGAAAAGTGCTCAACCAGAATTAGCACGTAATGAATTTGAGCAAGCTACTAAACTTATGCCGAATAAGCCAAGTGCGATGAATACCTTGGCAACCTTATATTTAAGGCAAAAAGAATACGTACTTGCAGAGCAGTGGATAGAGCGCTCATTACAAATAGCCAAAAATAATGAGAGAACATGGTTGTTGAAAGGGGATTTAGCAGCGAGTCAGAACAACTTAACCCTCGCCTTGGAACACTATCAAACTGCCTATCAACTTGATCCTCAAGACCCAAAAATCTTGCGAAGTTTAGTGATGACTCACCTTAAACTCAATCAGACTGAGCAAGCTAAACGCTATTTAAAGCAGATCCAAGAACAAACGCCCAATGATCCCACGGCGATATTGATCGGTGCGACTTTGTTTGCCGGTGAAGACAATACCGAAATGGCCGAGCGAGCCTTAGCGGATTTATCTCAAAAGGTCTCAGCTGCAGAAACTGAGGAGCTAACAGACGCAAACAGCTTGCTATTTATTCAGGGGGCGTCGGAATTTATTCTAGAAAACGATGAGAAAGCCCAGCAGTACTTAAGTCAGTACTTGCGTCAAAAGCCCAGTGATCTCGGGGCAACCCGAATGCTGTCTAAGCTCTACCTTCGTAATAATGAGTCCTACAAGCTGCAGTTACTTTTGCAAGATAACTTCGATTACATTATTCGCGATTTAGGCTTGTCGGTTCAACTAGTGTATTTGTACATTGACGCTGGTAGGCTACGTGCGGCTCAACAAGCTTTTGAGCAAATTAGAGCCTACCATAGCGATTCAAATTACATGGTGATTTTGGATGCTGAATTGGCTCGGGCAAGTGGTGAGTCCGAGCGGGCCTTAAGTCTGTTGGAAGAGCTTCCTTTTACCGAGGATAACGCGCCGATAAAGTGGTTACAGTTGAAAGGCGAATTAGCTTTAGAACTGAACAAGTTTGACCAAGCTAGCCCGGTAATTGAGAGTTTAATTGCCAGAAACATAAACAATGCTAATGCGCAAAATTTAATTGCTGCTTATTACATTAAAACTGAACAAGCAGAATTGGCACTGCGTTATCTTGATGAAGTGTTAGCAACCAACCCCAATAATGTAGGTGCTAGCTTTAACAAAGCAGTGGTCTTGAGAGCGCAGGGCAGCACTGAAGAAGCACTACAAATCTTAGACACCTTGTTAGCAGTAAACAAACAGCACACGCCAAGTCACCTTTTGGCTGCTCGCATTCACCTTGAGCAAAAAAACTATCTAGAAGCGACTGAACAGCTTGATAAAGTTTTGCTATACGAACAAGACAATCGCCAGGCGCGCGAGCTAAAACTTGATACGTATATGCAGACAGCACAATGGTCGAATGCCTTAGCCGAAGTTGAGAAGCTAAATCGAGAGTATATTTTGAATGAGCGTTACTTAAGTGCTTATGCTGAAATTCTTATTCGATTAGAGCGATACGAAGACGCAGACTACCCCTTAGGTTTATTGGACAGTATTTGGAAAGAGCAGCCAAATAAGTTAATAGGCTTAGCCAGAATGCAAGCCCAAGCCAAGCAGTTAGCAAATGCTAAGAGTTCTTTATTGAAGTCTCACCAGTTGGCGCCGGAAAATATGTCAACTTTGATCCTGTTAACTAAAGTAGAACTGGAACAAAATGACTTGGAAGCTGCGGAAAAGACGGTGGCGGATTTAGCCAACAAATTTGGTGAAAGTAGCCAGTTATTTCTCCTGCAAGGCGATATTCAAATGCGCAAAAGCCAGAAGGAACAAGCGCAGCAAAAATACAGTAAAGCTGTAGAGTTGAATGCGTTTAATCGAGAGGCGGTAGTGCGTTTGTATCAACTGGCTAAACAAGGCATTGCCGATGATGCTTTTCATCAACAAATGGAAGGTTTAATTACTACTGCTGCAGAGTTGGCTTGGCATAAACGTATTTTGGCTGATAGCTATTTGCACCATAAGCAGCTTGTTAAAGCTCAACAACACTATGAAGACTTACTCGCCTTGCCAGCATTAAAGCAAGATCCGGGTATTTTGAATAATTTAGCAAATATTTACTCTGGCCAAGACTTAGATAAAGCTTATCAAACCGTTGCACAGGTAGTAGAGCAGGGTGCTAAAAACGCCGCTATTTTGGACACTATTGGGTGGATTGAAGTACAGCGTGGCAATGTTGACCAGGGTTTAGTTTACTTACGAGAAGCCTACACAATGAACGCATCAGATGCCGCGATTCGCTATCACTTGGCATTCGCTCTTAGTAAGTTGGGGCGCAAGGCCGAGGCTAAAGCGGAAGCAGAAGCAGCTGTGGAATTAGATCAGCAATTCTCTGAGTATGAAGACGCTAAAGCATTACTGGAGAGCTTAGGCTAATCTCCTTGGAGGAATAAAAAAGGCCACGTAAGTGGCCTTTTTTGTTACTCATACTTAGCTAATACGTTTGTATTTTATGCGGTGAGGCTGAGCGGCTTCTTCACCAATGGTTTCTTTTAACCAAGCTTCGTACTCGGTAAAGTTGCCTGCGTGGAAGTTAACTTGTCCTTCGTCGCGGTAATCTAGAATGTGAGTGGCGATACGGTCTAAGAACCAACGGTCATGCGAGATAACCATGGCACAGCCAGCGAATTCTAAGAGTGCGTTTTCTAGCGCTCGTAGTGTTTCAACATCTAAGTCGTTGGTTGGTTCATCTAGTAGCAGCACGTTGCCACCAGTTTGAAGTAACTTAGCCAAATGCAAACGGCCACGTTCACCACCCGATAGCTCTCCAACACGTTTTTGTTGGTCACCACCTCTAAAGTTGAATCGACCAACATAAGCGCGACTTGGTACTTCGATATTACCAATTTTTAGAATATCGGAACCGCCAGACACTTCTTGCCATACGGTGGCTTTATCATCCATCGCATCACGGAACTGATCCACGCTAGCTATTTGAACGCTTTCGCCAACTTCTACGGTACCTGAGTCTGCTTTCTCTGCTCCGGTAATCATCTTAAATAGAGTCGATTTACCCGCGCCGTTAGGACCAATAATACCTACAATCGCTCCCTTAGGAATGCTAAATGACAGGTCATTAATTAGTACTCGTCCATCATAAGCCTTGCTTAAGTTGTTAACATCAATAACCTTATCACCTAGGCGCTGCGCAGCTGGAATGAATAGCTCGTTGGTTTCATTTCGGCTTTGGAAACTTTGAGTATTAAGCTCTTCAAAGCGAGCCATACGAGATTTACTTTTACTCTGACGGCCTTTCGCATTTGAACGAACCCATTCCAGCTCTTTCTGAATCGATTTCATTCGAGCTTTTTCTTGAGAGGCTTCTTGGTTCAAGCGGTCTTCTTTTTGCTCTAGCCAAGAAGAGTAGTTACCTTCCCATGGAATACCTTCACCGCGGTCTAATTCTAAAATCCAGCCTGCTACGTTATCGAGGAAGTATCGGTCGTGGGTTACCGCCACAACAGTGCCTTCATAGTCATGTAAAAATCGCTCCAACCAAGCTACAGATTCTGCATCTAAGTGGTTGGTAGGTTCATCAAGTAGCAGCATGTCTGGTTTTTCAAGCAATAAGCGACACAGCGCTACGCGGCGACGTTCACCCCCAGAAAGCTTCTCAATTTTTTGGTCCCACTCTGGTAGGCGCAAGGCATCGGCTGCGCGCTCTAGTTGATTCTCTAAACTATGTGCATCATGAGTGGCTAAAATCGCTTCTAGTTCACCTTGCTCTTTAGCTAAGGCGTCAAAGTCTGCATCGGGTTCTGCGTATTCGGCATAAACTTGGTCTAAGCGAGTTTGGGCATTTTTTACCACTGCTACTGCTTCTTCAACCACTTCGCGAACCGTTTTGTCCAAGTCCATTTGAGGTTCTTGAGCAAGGTAACCAATTTTGGTTCCTGGGTTAGCACGAGCTTCACCCTCAATATCGGTATCAATACCCGCCATAATGCGTAGTAGGGTAGACTTACCAGAGCCGTTTAAACCGAGTACGCCAATTTTAGCGCCGGGGAAAAAGCTTAAAGAAATATTTTTAAGAATATGTTTTTTAGGGGGAACGATTTTACCAACGCGGTTCATCGTATAAATAAATTGGGCCATTTGCCGTTCCTTTAAGGGTCTATACTCGAATTTTTGTGTCGCTAAAGCATACACCCAAATTCGCTAATTTTATCTTTCGCTATGATACTGGCTTCGTAGATGGAAGCTAGCCTTGTAAGCCACTTTATGCGGCGGTTTTTTGATGTTGCATAGTGAAGCAGCATAAAGCGGTACTATCTGCTTGTTTTTAACAGAGATAGCCAGCAGGGCTTGTCGAATTTCTAAAGTAATAGTGGTATGTTGGAATCATCACAATTTGACACTGCAGATTAAATGAAACAGATTTTATTGGCCTGTGTTGCCCTATGTATGGCATTTTCAGTTTCAGCCTTAACTTACGATTTACCCGAAGATGGGAGTCGCCTGCTGGGCGGAAACCAATGGCACAGAGTGCAAAAAGGCGAAACTATTGCACTTATCGCCGAGCGTTATGGTGTAGGTTTTTTAGCGGTAATGGCGGCGAACAAAGGGGTAGACCCTTTCTTACCAGAAGAAGGTACCGAGCTTCTTATTCCCACTCAAATTTTGCTGCCCGATGTGGAGCGCAAAGGGGTGGTGGTAAATCTTGCGGAATTGCGTTTGTACTACTTCCGACCAAATAGCACCGAAGTAGATGTGTTACCCATTGGCATTGGCCGAATTGGCCGCGAAACGCCAGAGATGAGCACTTACATTAGTCAAAAACGTGAGCAACCTACTTGGACACCTACTCAAAATATTCGTAATGAATATGCGGCCAAGGGAATTATTTTGCCACCGGTTGTACAGGCAGGGCCAGAAAATCCACTGGGTGAATATGCCCTGCGTTTGGCTTACGGTAATGGTGAGTATTTAATTCATGGCACCAATAAAGAGTTTGGTGTTGGCCTGCGTGTTAGCTCTGGTTGTATACGTTTGTTTCCCGACGATATCGAATACCTGTTTTCGCAGGTTAATCTGAAAACGCCGGTGAGGATCATTAATCAATCGATTAAACATTCGCTTGAACCTAGTGGTGAGTACTTATTAGAAGTGCACCAGCCGCTTAATCGCTCTGAAGAAGAAGTGACCCAAGCAACTACCTTACAATTGAGTCGTGATGATATTAAGTTTATTACGCAAGCAGGAGTTGACTCGTCGGTGGTGAATCAAGCGCTGAAAAACCAGCAAGGCATTGCTTTGTCGGTAGGAGAAAATCGAGGATAAAAAAAAGGTGATGCTTAGCATCACCTTTTTTTACATCGCTTTAAACTTACTTAGTGTAAGAAGATGCGATGTTGTCGATACGTTCGTTAGCGCGCATCGCTTCAGCTTTAGCTTGGTCAGCACTCATTTGAGCTGACTTAATGTCGCCACTCAAAGAGCTTTGCTCTGCACGAAGAGCTGCAACTTCGTTTGATAGTGCATCAACTTTGTCGCTTAGAGATTGTACGTTGTTTTCTAAAGCGGTAGTGTTTGAAGAACAACCCGCTAGTAAAATGGTAGAAGCAATAGCGCCTGCAACTAAAAACTTATTCATGGTAAGTCCGTCCTTTATATTCAATTCTAACGATTGTTAGCAATCGTTGATTCGTTTAAGCAAAGCTATTCACTGCAATTGAGTGAGCCGCTGGTATGATTATGGCTCAATATGAGCAAGCTGCAAGCGTTTGTTAGTAAAACCAAAAAAAAATAAGGCGAATACAGTTATTTAAGTTGATTTGTTAACATTTATTTAACAAAGGGCGTCGCCGCCTAGAGACATTTTAAATAACAGCTAGCTAATTGTTAGTTAGCGCTTTTACACTGCTTACTAGATTGTTTCTTAATATGCTTAAATTCTGCTTGCTGATTGGCTTTGTTTTGATAACGCACAGGCAGGCTTTTTACCACAATTAAGTAGTCACCCAATGCTTGTTTTTGTTGCTCGCTTAATTTAATAAACTCACTGTGGTTTATCGCCACTAAAGAACTAACTTTTTTACCTTCAAGACGTTGTTCTACTCTTGAGTAGGTGCCTTGTCGTTGTTCAATATGAAAGTTGCCCACCGTGTGCATCACCTGTTGAGTAGTTTGAGACTGCAGTTGCAGAGCGATAGATTCTGCCATTGTTTCGTCCCAAGCTAACATGGCAAAAAAGTGATTTTTGCTTTGTTCGCTATCGCCATGGTGGGCGTTGCCAAACAGTCGCTGTTGGTAGGCCGGATCGTTGGTTGTAAAGTCTTGGGCAAGTTTGCTGCGTTCAGATTCTTCTAAGCCCTCTAAATAACCTAAGCCTTGCTGACCAATACAGCGAACATGCTCGCGGGGCGCATTGGCTGCTACAACCGTAAGTTGTTTATCTTTGGCAAATTCAACTAGCGGCCGGTAATCAGAGCGGTAGTTATCCCAGGCTTTGGTTTGATTGATAAGCCATTCTTCACCTATTTCGTTGGCTAGGTAGCTATCTAATATAGCTTGTTGGCTGCGATTAAATTGCTCCATCGATAAACTAATTTGGTTTTGTTGCTGATATAGGGCTTCCAATAAACGCAGCTGTGCTAAGTGGATAGCGGGATGACTGTGGTATTCGCCAAACAGTATCACCTGAGAATCAGCCAGTTGCTTGGCAAGTGATTGGGTGTTTTCAACAATTTGTTGGTCGTTTGGGTTGTACAGTGCGTAGTCATAGTAAGTCTGCAATTGAATATCTGCAGATGGCGTTGCTTGCTCTTTAGGCGGAGTAGCGCTGCAAGCCAATAGAAAGAAAAGTGACAAAATGAGGCCTGAGAGGCGAAGTGACATAATATAAACTCTAATTGTAGATGATAATCATTATCATCTTAACCTTTGTTGGGCTGAGATGTAATGCTTAAATTAACGTGAATTTATTTCATAAAGATCAAAGCAGCTAGTGAGAAAATTGCAAATTTAATAGGCTAAACGCACACTACAGCTTCCAAGGCAGCTAGCGTTTTATTGTTACATTTGTTCATTTGAATAGCGTTAATGGTAAAAAATTTTGCTGTGATCTGAAAAGGACTCAGGTTAGAATGCGCCTTCGAAAAATCACCCACCAACATGTAACAAAAGAGTCAGGAGATACTGATGTTAAAGCGTGATATGAATATCGCCGATTACGATGCCGAATTATGGCAAGCCATTACTAAAGAAGAAGTTCGTCAAGAAGAGCACATTGAGCTGATTGCTTCTGAGAACTATGCCAGCCCACGAGTAATGGAAGCGCAAGGCTCTTACCTTACTAATAAGTACGCCGAAGGATACCCAGGTAAGCGTTACTATGGTGGTTGTGAGTATGTAGATAAAGCAGAAGTACTAGCCATTGAGCGCGCCAAGCAACTATTTGGTGCCGACTACGCAAACGTGCAACCACATGCTGGTTCACAAGCTAACTCAGCTGTATTTATGGCTTTGCTTAAAGCAGGTGACACAGTGCTAGGCATGAGCTTAGCTCATGGCGGTCACTTAACTCACGGTGCAAGCGTAAGCTTCTCGGGTAAGATCTACAACGCCGTTCAGTACGGGATTAACCCAGAAACTGGCGAGTTAGACTATGCAGAAGTTGAGCGTTTAGCCAAAGAACACAAACCTAAAATGATTATTGCTGGTTTCTCAGCCTACTCAGGTGTGGTTGATTGGCAGCGTTTCCGCGATATCGCAGACGAAGTAGGTGCTTACCTGTTCGTAGATATGGCGCACATTGCTGGTTTAGTGGCAGCTGGCTTGTATCCAAACCCAGTGCCAGTTGCAGATGTAGTAACAACTACTACTCACAAAACACTAGCTGGCCCACGTGGTGGTTTGATTTTGGCGCGTGCCAACGAAGAAGTAGAGAAGAAGCTTAACTCTGCAGTATTCCCAGGTGGTCAAGGCGGTCCTTTGATGCATGTTATTGCTGCAAAAGCGGTAGCGTTCAAAGAAGCGATGGAGCCAGAGTTCAAGCAATACCAGCAAAACGTATTAGATAATGCCAAAGCTATGGTAGCTGTACTGCAAGAGCGCGGTTACAAGATTGTGTCTAACGGTACAGAAAACCACTTGTTCTTGGTTGATCTCATCGACAAAGACATTACTGGTAAAGATGCCGATGCGGCACTAGGTCGTGCAAACATCACAGTAAATAAAAACTCGGTTCCAAACGATCCGCGTTCTCCATTCGTAACCAGTGGTTTACGTATTGGTACTCCAGCAATTACTCGTCGTGGCTTAGATGTAGCAGCTTCTAAAGAGTTAGCTGGTTGGATTTGTGATGTATTAGATAATTTACAAGACGAAGCGGTAATTGAGCGCGTTAAAGGCCAAGTGTTAGAACTTTGCCAGCGCTTCCCGGTCTACGCTTAAGTAAGCATGTAAACGTCAGGGATTGACGAGATAAAAGAAAGGAGGCTTTATGCCTCCTTTTTTGTATTTTTTTGTTAGGGTCTGTTGATTTTTGCTGATGGTTTTTACAGCAATTTATTAGCCATTTAGGCAAGGCAGTGAGTGTGCAGTTAAGTGGGCTTAATAATCACTCGCTAACGCTGAATAAATGGCTAAGAAATGGTGCCCGAAGGGTTCGGATAAGCGAACTTTACTCTTTGTTGAGCACTTCTTGCTTAGCCCACTAGGCTTCTAAGTGCTCGCCGCGATTAAAGCCCGCTTATCTCGAACAAAACTTCAACACCAAAGATCAACAGACCCTAGTTTAACTACGGATTATTAAGACTAAATGTGAATAGGAACACAAACCAAGGAGGGATAGGCTGGGTTTTAGCCTGAGAATTAGACAGTTGGTACTGAAATTGCTCAGTTTTTAAGACCTAATTGATAAGTCAAATTACCAGCGCTAAAGGGTAATTGCAAAAGAGAGAGAATCACCATGGACATGAATCCTGTGGCTAGTGCAAAACGATTAATGATTATGCAGTTTGTAATTTGGGGCAGCTTTATGTTGTTCATCATTTCTTAATGTTGGCACATTAAAGATATCCGTTGGCAATGGAATTGCCTGATTCCGCTTGTTTAAGCGAAGGATTAGTGAGTGTTAAGCGCTTGCCTTGATTAAGGTGAGTAGTACAGGCCACTCTAAGTAAAGAAGTAAAATTACCTACCTTTTCTTCTCGCTGTAATACCTCATGGTAAATTTGTGTTAAAAAGCCCGCCAAACTAAGGTTAGCCTCATCGGCTATTTGCTCCAGTAGCTGCCAAAATATTGCTTCCAAACGAATACTGGTTACTACGCCATCTAAACGCACCGACCGAGACTTCAATTCAAACAATTCCGCTTCGGCGCCAGAATAAATTTCACACATTGGCAATCCCACCATGATCAAACCGAAGTCTAATCATGGTATACAAAATCAACTTTTGCCGTTTCAATTTAGTATTAAGCCAATAGCTTATTGAATTGCGCTAGCCATTGCGGGTGAGCAGGCCAAGCTGGTGCGGTGACCAAGTTCCCATCGGTAAGGGCTTGGTCAACGGCAATATCTGCATAGTCGCCGCCAGCGGCTGTGACTTCAGGCGCACAAGCTGGGTAGGCAGAAATGTGTCTGCCAGAGGCAATACCTGCCGCCGTTAATAGCTGTGCTCCATGGCATATTGCCGCTATCGGCTGTTGTTTAGCGGCAAAGGCTTGAATTATGTCTAATACCTTAGCATTTAAGCGTAAGTATTCCGGGGCACGCCCGCCGGGTAATAATAGCGCATCAAATCCCTCGGTATCGATGTCAGCAAAATTGCCGTTGAGGGTGAAGTTGTGCCCCGGTTTTTCGGTATAGGTTTGATCGCCTTCAAAGTCATGGATGGCGGTTTTAATTTGTTCGCCAATGCGTTTCTCTGGACAGGTTACGATAACTTCGTGACCTACCATTTGCAGTGCTTGAAATGGCACCATTAACTCATAATCTTCAACAAAATCACCTGCAATAATCAGTATCTTCGCCATGACGCTTTCCTTAACAAGTTATTTACATTTCTAGTGCAGCCTAACTTGAGCGGTAAGCTAAGCGGTAGTAATTGGTTACTACGCAAACGCTATTTGCTTATATATCAAGCTTAACTTTAAGCTAATCAGACTCTTAACAAGCTAAGGGCTAAACAGTAAGTATTTGGCTCAGTGATTAAACTGAGAGCTAATTCTCATTTTTTCTTCCTTTACTAAGTTGGCGCCATTCTATTTAAACAAAGCCTTACCTAAATAAAGGAATTGTGGGCATTTTCGATAGTTACGCTTTAGCTAACCTGTACCTCTGACGGTTTAGCAGATAAAATTGCCGGATACTCGAATAAGGGATCGCCCATGCATTGTCCATTTTGTTCTGCTCATGAAACCAAGGTTATTGACTCGCGTTTGGTTGCCGATGGCCACCAAGTAAGAAGGCGTCGTGAATGCTTAGAATGCCATGAGCGCTTCACTTCTTTTGAAGTGGCCGAGTTGGTAATGCCGCGGGTGATTAAAGGCAATGGCATTAGAGAGCCTTTTAACGAAGAGAAAATGCGTGCTGGTATGATGCGTGCGTTGGAAAAACGCCCAGTAAGCGTTGACCAAGTAGAGCAAGCGGTCAACAAAATTAAGTCGCAGCTGCGGGCGACTGGCGAACGTGAAGTTGCCACTAAGTTCATTGGCAAGATTGTTATGGAACAGTTGATTGGCCTAGATAAAGTGGCCTACGTGCGTTTTGCTTCGGTTTATCATTCCTTTGAAGATATCAAAGAATTTAGTGACGAAATTGCTAAGTTGGAAAAGTAAGTGAGTTTTAGCGTTCAAGATTGCCAGTTTATGGCAAAAGCCATTGCTCTCGCTAAGCGCGGAAGATATACCACTGCACCCAATCCAAATGTGGGCTGTGTGTTGGTAAAAGATGGTCAGATTATTGGTGAAGGTTTTCACCGTAAAGCCGGTGAAGGGCACGCCGAAGTGAATGCAGCAGCGGATGCCAAGCAACGCGGTTTTAGCCTCTTAGGAGCGACTTGTTATGTCACCCTTGAGCCCTGCAGCCATGTAGGCAGAACGCCCGCTTGCGCCACCATGTTAGTTGAGCAACAAGTGGCCGAAGTAGTGATTGCTATGGTTGACCCTAATCCACAGGTTGCTGGGCGCGGGATTAAGCACCTTGAAGAGGCTGGCATTAAAGTTCGTACCGGTCTAATGGAGCATTCTGCGCGTGCGCTTAACCCCGGATTTTTGAGCCGTGTTGAGCGTAAACGTCCTTTTGTTCGCTTGAAACTTGCTGGTTCTATCGACGCTAAAACAGCCTTAGCCAATGGCGAAAGCAAATGGATTACCTCGGCTCATTCTCGCTGCGACGTGCAACGAGAGCGGGCCGCTAGCCATGCTATTTTGTCCACCGCTACCACGGTTATTCGCGATAATGCCAGCCTAAATGTGAGATTTAATGAGCTCGGTAGCCTTGCAGAGCAACTTGATGAAACACTGCTGCGTCAGCCATTGCGGGTGGTTATTGACCGTAAACAACGCTTAGCAGAAGCAGCTCAAGACCTTAATATTTATAAAAATAGTGAGTCTTTGTGGTTGGCTGGCCATCAAGCACAAACGCAACTGCCAGCCGCAAAACAGCTGGTGATTGAAGACACGCCAAACTTTTTGCCGCAATTAATGCAGCAGCTAGCTGAAGCAGAAGTTAATGATATTTGGGTTGAAGCAGGAGCTAATTTTGCTGCAGCCCTGATTCAAGCCAACTTGGTTGATCAGCTTATTTGTTACCAAGCCGGTTTATTGATGGGAGCCGATGCTCACAGTTTAGTGGGGCTTGAGGGCTATCAGTCGATGAGTGCGTTAAATTCTTGGCAATGCCTTGAAACTCGCCGAATTGGCCCCGACATTAAAACTATCTGGATCCCGCAAGCACAGGGCACACATTAATGTTTACTGGAATAATTGAAGCCCTAGGCAAGATTTCTCGCATTGAAAAACGCAGCGGTGACGTACGATTAAACATCGCCAGCGCTGGTTTAGATATGTCGGATGTTAGGCTTGGCGATAGCATCGCGGTAAATGGTATATGTTTAACCGTGGTCGATTTTAGCAATGAGCACTTTTGCGCCGATGTATCTACCGAAACGTTAAGTTTAACTTCACTGGCTAAATGCAAACAAGGTGACAAAGTTAACCTTGAAAAAGCCATGCTCGCGACTAATCGCTTTGGTGGTCATATTGTCAGTGGTCATGTTGATGGCTTAGCAGAGGTAGTAAGCATTAGCCCCAGCGCACGTGCGATTAATATTTGGCTAAAGGTTCCTAATGATCTGGCGCGTTACATAGCCCATAAAGGATCAGTAACCGTAGATGGCATTAGCTTAACGGTGAACGAAGTACAGCAGCAACAGCTACGTTTAACCATTATTCCCCATACCGCCGAGCAAACAACCATTGGTGCTTGGTCGCCTGGGCAAAAAATTAACTTAGAAGTTGATGTTATCGCTCGCTATGTGGAGCGTTTAATCGGCTATGCTGATGAGAACACTAACGATTCAAAAATAAATACTGCATTTTTGGCGCAGCACGGCTTTATGAAATAGCTCGCCCAATCAAGATGCGCTAATAACAATAAATACTATCCCCAAAGGTAAGAAAGGTTTTGCTATGTCACTAAGCAGTATCGAAGAAATTATTGAAGATTTACGCCATGGAAAAATGGTGGTGCTAATGGATGATGAAGATCGAGAGAATGAAGGCGATCTCATCATGGCAGCCGATATGGTAACACCAGAGGCCATTAACTTTATGGCTACCTATGGGCGTGGATTGATTTGTTTACCCATGACTAAACAGCGCTGTCAGCAACTAAAGTTGCCGCTGATGGTAGATGTAAATACCGAGCAGTTTGCTACTAATTTCACGGTATCTATTGAAGCATCGCAAGGCGTGACTACCGGAATTTCTGCAGCAGATCGCTCGCGCACTGTGCAAGCAGCCGTTGCCCGTGATGCTAAGCCTAGTGACATTGTTATGCCTGGGCATATCTTTCCGCTAATGGCGCAAGAAGGTGGGGTACTTACTCGCGCTGGACATACTGAAGCAGGAACTGATTTGGCAAGGTTAGCTGGTCGAGAACCAGCAGCTGTGATTGTTGAGATCCTTAATCAAGACGGCACCATGGCGCGTCGCCCAGATCTTGAGGTGTTTTGTAAAGAACACGGGTTAAAGATGGGCACTATCGCCGATCTTATCGAATACCGTAATAACAACGAAACCACTATTGAGCGAGTCGCAGAATGTAAAATGCCTAGCCGCCACGGTGATTTCAAGCTGATTACCTACCGCGATACCATCGATGAAAAAGTTCACTTTGTTATGCAAGCCGGTGAGATAAAAGAAGATGAAGCCACGCTGGTACGCGTGCACTTGCACAATACCTTTAGTGATTTATTAGGCAGTGACCGGGCTGGAAAGATGAGCTGGCCGCTGGATAAAGCGCTAGAAAAAATTGCTCAAGAAAATGGCGTTCTGGTGCTACTTAGTACCGATGATAAGGCTGATAATTTGATTGAGCAGGTTAAAGCCTTTGCTTTGCAAGATCGCGGTGAGACTCCAGCCCAAAAGCAAGCGCACAGTGCTTCACGTACTGTTGGAGTAGGCTCTCAGATTTTGGCCGACCTAGGTGTAAGCAAAATGCGTTTATTAAGTTCACCTAAGCGGTATCACGCATTATCTGGCTTCGGTTTGGAAGTGGTTGAGTATATCGACCAAGAATAATCTGAGTTTTAGTGAGAAATTATTTTATTAAGGGCCTAGCAGATTAGTTGTGCTAGAATAGCGCGATTTTTTTGATGGACTCAAAGAAAAGGCAGAATTAAGTATGAAAGTAATTGAAGCAAATTTAGCTACACCAAACGCTAAAGTGGCTATTGTTATCGCTCGTTTTAACAGCTTTATTAACGAGAGCTTGTTATCTGGTGCTGTGGATACGCTAACTCGTCAAGGTGGTATTAGCGATGACAACATTACCGTTGTTCGTGTACCGGGCGCAGTAGAAATTCCACTGGCTGCTAAACGCATTGCAGCAAGCAAAAAGTACGATGCTATTATTGCTTTAGGTACGGTAATTCGTGGTGGCACTTACCACTTTGAATTAGTGGCTAACGAATGCCACAAAGGTTTAGCTCAAGTTATGATGGAATTTGATATTCCAGTAACTTTTGGCGTGCTTACTACTGAGTCTATCGAGCAAGCGATTGAACGCGCTGGCACTAAAATGGGTAATAAAGGTACCGAAGCTGCCCTAAGCGCTTTGGAAATGATCAATTTAGTTGATCAGATAGAAGTTTAATTTGAGGAATTCTCTGTGAAACCAGCTGCACGTCGTAAAGCTAGGCAATTTGCTACTCAAGCAATTTATCAATGGCAGGTGACCAAGGACAGCGTTGCTAACATCGAACATCAGTTCTTAACCGAACAAGACATGAGTAAGGCCGATGTTCCGTATTTTTCTACTCTGCTGACTGGCGTAGTAGCAAACAGCGAAAAGTTAGATGAAGCGATGAGCTCTTCGCTTTCTCGTAAGTTAGAAGAATTAGATATTGTTGAACACGCAATTTTGTTGATTGGTGTTTACGAGCTATTAATGGTGAGCGATGTGCCACCTAAAGTTGTAATTAACGAAGCGATTGAATTAGCTAAGTCATTTGCCGCTGAAGATAGCCACAAGTTTGTTAATGGCGTGCTAGATAAAGTACTACGTTTACAGCAGTTTAAGTCTTAGTTGCATGTCTTCTCAGCCTCCTTTGGGTGAATTTGATATCATCGAAAAGTTCTTCCAGCGCAGTGCTTCACGCCCCGATGTTTTATTGGGTGTCGGTGATGATGCAGCGCTGGTAACTGTTCCCGAGAATAACCAAATTGCTATTTCTACCGACACCTTGGTAGAAGGCGTACACTTTTTCTCAGATATCCCACCTCGTGCGCTTGGTCATAAAGCGCTTGCTGTTAATTTAAGTGACATGGCAGCCATGGGGGCAGAGCCGCGCTGGGTGACCTTAGCGATCACTTTGCCGGACATTGACGAAGCGTGGTTAGCCCAGTTCAGCAAAGGCTTTTATGACTTAGCTGAATACTTCAATGTCGCCTTAATTGGTGGAGACACCACCAAAGGCCCTTTAAGTATTACCGTGACGGTTCATGGCGTAGTACCTGAAGGTAAAGCCTTGCGCAGAGACGGAGCCAAGCCTGGTGACTGGGTATATGTTACTGGCAATATTGGTGACTCTGGTCTTGCACTGGCGCATCTTCAAGACAAAATCAGCTTAAACCCTCAACAGTTAGAGCTAAGCCTAAAACAGCATTATTACCCGCAACCTCGAGTGCTTGCTGGCTATGGTTTGCGTGATATAGCCTCTGCAACCATTGATATCTCAGACGGTTTATACAACGATTTACAGCATATCCTCAGAAAGAGTCATTGCTCGGCGGTACTAAACCTAGATAGCCTGCCACTTTCAGAGACCATGAATGAAGCCGTTGGTGTAGATCAAAGTATTGCTTTAGCACTAAATGGTGGCGAAGATTACGAGCTATGCTTTACTGTGCCTGAATCTAATAAAGGCTCAGTCGATACTTCTTTATCCTTTAGCGGAATACAGTTTACTTGTATCGGGCAGTTAGCGCCTGGCCATGGCGAGATAAAGCTAAAATATCAAGATAAACCTTATCAAATCGAACCCACTGGGTGGGATCACTTCAACTAATCCTAGCGAGTAGCGAGAACTGCAATGGATAAAGCTTTAGCCAAATTAAGCTTACGTAACCCTTTACACTTATGCGCACTTGGCTTAGGTAGTGGCTTAGCCCCCAAAGCACCGGGTACTTTTGGTACCATAGCTGCCATTCCTTTGTATTTACTGCTAACGCCATTACCTGTTTGGGCCTACGTGGCAGTACTACTGGTAAGCTTTGTTTTTGGTGTTTGGTGCTGTCAAAAAGCGAGTGATGCGATGGGTGTGCATGATCATGGGGCGATTGTGTGGGATGAGTTTGTTGGCTACTGGATTACCATGTTCATGGTGCCGCTATCTCCCCTTAATGTGCTACTCGGTTTTATACTATTTCGCTTTTTTGATGTTTTGAAGCCTTGGCCCATCAAAATTTTGGACAAAAAAGTGCACGGTGGCTTTGGTATAATGATAGATGACGTATTAGCCGGTGTGTTTGCAGCTATTTCTTTGCAAGTTGTGCTGTTTGTCCTCGCTTAACTGAGCATTCTCTCTGCTTGCCAAATTTGTTCTCCCCTAAATTTAGTTAAATCTGCTTATGCAAACCTTGCATAAGCTTATTCTTTATTGCATAAATATGACATTATATCGAATCCTTAATCACTATCACTGCCTTCTGTGATTTTTGGATTATAAAATCCTGTTTATGCTATTTACAGTGGCAGATAAAAATACTAATTTATTACGGGCAAAAAGCGGATCAGGCTTGATTAAGTCTTGCTCAGTTCACAATTGTTGTTTGAATAGCGACATTTGCTAGTGCAGGGTCTAGATTTATCAAGAACAATAATTATTAGTCTATTCGCAAACACACCGGAAATGCAGCCATAACGGTTGCATACATGACAAGATGTCACACGGAGAATCATAATGAAGAAAGGATTGGCGAAGCTGTCACTTGCACTTGTAGCTAGTGCGGTAGCTGTGGGCGTTCAAGCGCAAACATTTGTCTTCTGTTCAGAAGGCAGTCCAGAAGGTTTTAACCCAAGTTTATATACAGCAGGAACCACTTTTGATGCGTCTTCTAAGACCATCTTTAACCGTTTGGTTGAATTTGAAGTAGGTACAACCAATGTTGTTCCAGGGTTGGCAGAGTCTTGGGATGTTTCTGAAGATGGCCTAGAGTACACCTTTCATTTACGCAAAGGCGTAAAGTTTCACAGTCAGAAAAAAGGTTTCAAACCTTCTCGCGAATTTAATGCTGACGACGTAGTGTTCACGTTTGAACGCCAAGATGACCCTGAGCATCCTTACCATAAAGTATCGGGTGGTTCTTACGAGTACTACAGCGGTATGGGTATGAACGACTTGGTTAAAGAGATCGTTAAAGTTGACGATTACACGGTTAAGTTTGTACTAAGCAAGCCTGAAGCTCCGTTTATTGCAAACATGGCGATGGACTTTGCATCTATCTTCTCTGCTGAGCAAGCTGATGCGATGTTAGCTGCCGGTACACCAGAGAAACTAGACTTAGACCCTGTAGGTACTGGTCCTTTCCAAAAAGTACAATACCAAAAAGATTCAATTATTCGCTACGTAGGTAATGCTGATTATTGGCAAGGCGCGCCTAAGATTGACCGTTTGGTATTCTCTATTACACCAGACGCATCAGTACGTTACGCCAAGCTTAAAGCTGGCGAGTGTCACGTAATGCCTTATCCAAACCCAGCTGATGTTGAGCAAATGCAAAAAGATGCTGACATCAACCTAATGAGCCAAGAAGGCTTAAACGTAGGTTACTTGGCATTTAATACCCAAAAAGCACCATTTGATAACGTTAAAGTTCGCCAAGCACTTAGCCTAGCGGTTAACAAGCAAGCGATTATTGATGCGGTATTCCAGGGTAGTGGTAAAATTGCTAAAAACCCAATCCCACCAACAATGTGGTCTTACAACGAAGATACCGTTGATTACCCTTACGATCCGGTTAAAGCAAAAGCCTTATTGGCCGAAGCTGGTGTGACCGATCTTAAGACTAACATTTGGGCAATGCCAGTACAGCGTCCTTACAACCCTAACGCACGTCGTATGGCGGAAGTGATTCAAGCTGACTGGGCAAAAGTAGGCGTACAAGCTGAAATCGTTAGTTACGAATGGGGTGAATACCTTAAGCGTTCTAAGCAAGGTGAGCACGATACCGTGTTACTTGGTTGGACCGGTGACAATGGTGACCCAGATAACTTCCTAAGCGTATTACTAGGCTGTGATGCTGTTGGTGGTGGTAACCGTGCTATGTGGTGTCATAAGCCATTTAACGACGTAATCACTAAAGCTAAACAGATTTCTGTTCAAGCTGAACGTGCACCACTGTACGAAGAAGCACAGTTAATCTTTAAAGAACAAGCTCCGTGGGTAACTATTGCTCACTCAGTGGCTTACAAGCCAGTTCGTAAAGAAGTTCAAGGCTTTAAGATTGATCCATTAGGTGGTCACCACTTCTATGGCGTGTCGCTAAAATAAATATACTTAAGGGGCTGGCAACAGCCCCTTTCCTTCCTTCAGACACAGAGCTGTAGTTATGTTCCAGTTTATTATAAAAAAATTGATGTTGGTGATACCCACCTTCATCGGCATTACTCTTTTAACCTTTACTTTGATTCGCTTGATTCCTGGCGACCCAATAGAAGTAATGGCAGGTGAAAGGGGCGTGTCTCCTGAACGTCACGCAGCCTTGCGTGCCGAGTTGGGCTTAGACCAACCCTTGTTGGTCCAATACTTTGATTATGTGAAGAATATTGCGAGTGGCGATCTTGGACGTTCATTAATCACCAAGACGCCTGTAACCGAAGAATTTATGACCTTGTTTCCTGCCACTGTAGAGTTGGCTACCTGCGCAGCAATCTTTGCGATATTAGTAGGCTTGCCCTGCGGGATTATTGCTGCTGTGAAACGGGGTTCCTTATTTGACCACTCGGTCATGACCTTTTCTCTCACCGGCTATTCCATGCCCATATTCTGGTGGGCCTTGCTGTTAATGCTGGTGTTCTCAGTGAACTTGGGGATAACCCCCGTGTCCGGGCGGCTCGATGTGACCTTCTGGATAGATGAGGTCACCGGTTTTATGTTGATTGACACGCTGCTCTCCGACGAAGACGGCGCATTTCTATCTGCACTACATCACCTAGTTTTGCCAAGTATCGTATTGGGCACCATTCCAATGGCTGTAATCGCCCGTATGACCCGCTCATCAATGCTTGAAGTATTAGGCGAAGACTACATTCGTACCGCTCGCTCAAAAGGCATGGCGCCAATGCGAGTAATTGTAGTGCACGCGTTGCGTAACGCTCTTATTCCAGTAATTACAGTAATTGGTTTGCAGGTGGGCATTTTGTTATCGGGTGCGATTCTTACCGAGACAATTTTTGCTTGGCCGGGCATTGGTAAATGGTTGATTGAATCGATTGGCCGACGCGACTACCCAGTTGTACAAGGGGGCATTCTGATCGTGGCTACCATTATTATTGTGGTGAATTTGATTGTCGATATTCTTTACGGCGTGGTAAACCCACGGATCCGTCACGGCAAATAAGGAGGAGTGTATTATGTCTGAACAAACAACGACTCCAGCCACCACTGGACCACAAGTACAAACGCCGTTACAAGAATTTTGGGGCTACTTTAGTCAAAATACCGGGGCTGTCATTGGCTTGGTATTCATCGCAACAATGATTGTGGTGGCTTTGCTGGCAAATGTGATTGCGCCGCATTCTCCCATCGAACAATATCGTGATGCCTTGCTGCTACCACCGTTTTGGGTAGAGGGGGGTACCACCGCTCACCTTTTGGGAACTGACGATGTTGGTCGCGATATCTTGTCGCGTCTAATTCATGGTGCGCAACTATCATTGTTTATTGGTTGCTTAGTGGTAACGCTGTCCTTAGGTATTGGCGTTATTTTGGGGCTAATTGCTGGATTTTTCCGCGGCTATGTTGAAACCATCATCATGCGCGCGGTAGACATTATGTTGGCCATGCCAAGCTTGTTATTGGCAATTGCAATTGTGGCTATCTTAGGTCCAAGCATTTTTAATGCAGCTATGGCAATTGCCATTGTATCTATGCCGCACTATGTGCGTTTAACCCGCGCATCAACCATCGCAGAGTTGAACAAAGATTACGTGATTTCTTCACGGGTTGCTGGTGCTGGCTCACTGCGTTTAATGTTTATTACAATTCTACCTAACTGTACTGCACCGCTTATCGTGCAGGCTACTTTGGGCTTCTCTAACGCTATTTTGGATATGGCTGCACTGGGCTTCCTAGGTTTAGGTGCTCAACCGCCAACACCAGAGTGGGGAAGCATGCTGGCCGATGCCTTGCAGTTTGTACAACGTGCTTGGTGGGTAGTTACCTTCCCAGGCTTAGTGATTCTGTTAACGGTATTAGCCTTTAACTTAATGGGCGATGGTTTACGTGATGCCCTTGATCCCAAGTTGAAGCAGTAGGAGAAGCCTTGTGTCTTTATTAGAAGTGAATAACCTTACTGTTGAGTTTGGTGATGGAGATAATCCATTTCGTGCGGTGGACCAAGTAGGTTACAGCGTAGAAAAGGGTGAAATTGTAGGTATTGTTGGCGAATCTGGCTCGGGCAAGAGTGTTAGTTCTTTGTCCATCATGGGTTTGATTGACTACCCGGGAAAAGTGACTGCCGACACCCTTAATTTTGAAGGGCAAGATCTACTGGCCATGCCAGAGGATAAACGTCGCGCGATTACCGGTGCTGAGATCGCGATGATTTTCCAAGAGCCAATGTCGAGCTTAAACCCGTGTTATACCGTTGAATACCAAATTAGCGAAGCCCTTAAAATTCATCAAAGCGGTGACAAAAAGTGGCGTCGTAAACGGGTAATCGAGTTACTTGAGCAAGTAGGTATTCCAGATCCCGAATCGCGCTTAAAAACCTATCCGCATCAGTTGTCGGGTGGTATGAGCCAGCGGGTGATGATTGCCATGGCGATAGCCTGCGATCCAAAACTGTTGATCGCCGATGAACCAACCACCGCTTTGGATGTAACCATTCAAGCGCAAATCGTTGATTTGTTGTTGGATCTACAAAAACAGAAAAACATGGGCTTGGTGCTGATTACTCACGATTTAGCATTAGTGGCTGAGTCTGCTCACCGTGTGATTGTGATGTACGCAGGACAAGTGGTAGAAACCGGACCAGCTGAAGAGATTTTCTCAACGCCGAAACATCCTTATACCCAAGCCTTGCTCCGTTCACTGCCTGAATCATCGGCAGGTAAAGAGCGTTTAGACGCACTACCTGGTGTGGTGCCTGGTGCGTTTGACCGACCAGTTGGTTGCTTGTTAAACCCGCGTTGCCCTTATGCCACCGAGCGTTGTCAAAACGAACAGCCTGCAATGCAGGGAGAAGGAATGCGTCAAGTGCGATGCTTTACACCACTGGATGAAAGCGGGAGACCAAGCGCATGAGTGATAGCATTATGAAAGCAGCGGCTTTAGATGCTGCTCCAGTAGAAGAAATTACGCAAGAATCGGTATTAGCGGTAAACGGGGTCAAGAAGCATTACCACGTAAAAGCCGGTATGTTTAAACCAGACGCCACTGTAAAAGCCTTAGATGGTGTGAGCTTTAAGTTAGAGAAGGGTAAAACGCTAGCAGTGGTTGGTGAGTCAGGTTGCGGTAAGTCGACTTTAGCTCGGGTACTAACCATGATCGAAACGCCCACTGCTGGTGAGCTTTGCTTTGACGGCAAAGATATTCTTAGCTTAGGTAAAGATGCCGCTAAAGCCTTGCGTCAAAAAATCCAAATCATCTTCCAAAACCCTTATGGTTCGCTGAATCCGCGCAAAAAAGTAGGGACCATTCTCGAAGAACCTTTGGTGATTAACAGTGATATGAGCAAGGCCGAGCGAAAGCAAAAAGCTTTAGCTATGTTAGCCAAAGTGGGCTTACGCCCTGAGCATTACGATCGTTACCCACACATGTTCTCTGGTGGTCAGCGTCAACGTATCGCTATTGCACGCGGTTTAATGCTTGACCCTAAGGTTGTAGTAGCCGATGAGCCCGTATCGGCGCTAGACGTGTCTGTGCAGGCGCAGGTGCTAAACCTGATGATGGATTTACAAGATGAGATGGGCTTAAGCTATATCTTCATTTCGCATGATTTATCAGTAGTTGAGCACATTGCAGATGAAGTGATGGTGATGTATTTAGGCAAGGCGGTAGAATATGCTTCTTGTGAGGAGCTGTTTGCTAATCCCAAGCATCCTTATACTCAAGCGCTGTTATCAAGTACGCCACGTTTAGACCCTAGTCATCGCCGCGAGAAAATTAAGCTAGAAGGTGAACTGCCTTCGCCACTTAATCCACCTAAAGGCTGTGCTTTTCACGCACGTTGTCGTTATGCCAATGAGCGATGCAATAAAGAGCAGCCAAGTTTGGTAAGCGAAGCTAATGCGCAAGTTGCGTGTTTTGCTCGAGAAGAAGGGCGAATCGCTTAACTTGCACGCTATCCAATCAAAAAGCGGGCTTGTCCCGCTTTTTTTATTGCGTCATCACGTGTAAGTTAGCAGCATTAATCGTTTTAAGGTTCAAGACGTTGGCGTTGTTAGCAAAGTTGAAAATCAAATCCCTGCCTATTACTTTGTTGTTGCTTGTAAGCCTTGGCGCTTGGCAACAAGCTAAGGCCAATACTCTGGTTTGGGGAACCGCTTTTCACGCCGAGCCACAGCAACTTGTTGATGAACTGGATGCCAATAGTAATTTTATTAATCACTTGTTGTTCGACCCCTTATTTTTACTTGATCAACAAGGGCGTATTGCGCCACGCTTAATCACCAAGTGGAAAATTATTTCTCCCACACAGATTCAGTTTGAATTACGCAGTGGCGTAGTGTTTCACTCTGGTAATACACTCACTGCCGAAGACGTAGAGTGGACCTTCCAACAACTTTCTCAGCAAGCTCATTTACATGCGTTGTTTGCACCTATTAAGAGCTTAAAGGCGCTTAATACCCTGCAATTCGAAGTTCGTACTTATCGGCCTTTTTCTGAGTTGATTCAACGTTTGAGTTTTATTTTTCCAGCAGATAAGCAGTTTTACACCGCTGAAGAAAACACCAATTCACCTTTTGCTGTATCGGGTACTGGCCCTTTTAAAGTGAGCCGTTATGTGCCGGGCATTGTTACCGAATTTGAAATTCATTCAAGCTACTGGCGTACTAATCGTAGCAATGTACAACGGATTAAAGTGGTGCCGATTAAACAAGCTGAAATGCGCATGGCTAGCTTGTTTTCTCGCGATGTTGATATCGTAGATCACGTGCCAGAGAACTACGTAGAGTTGCTCAACAAAGATAAGCAATTGTCGGTGATACAAACTGAAGGGTTAAAGTGGTTAGCTATTGAATTAAACCAGCGTAACCCAGCCTTAGACAATCGTAGAGTCCGCCAAGCGCTAAACTTAGCCATAGATAATATTCGTTTAGCCGAGGTGCTAGGGCCTTATGCTTTGGCTTCTACTCAGCTAAGCATACCAGGGCAAGCCGGTTACAATGCCGAGCTGTTGCCGCGTTATAACTTGTTATTGGCACATCAATTGTTACAACAAGCGGGTTACGAAAAAGGTTTTAAACTAACCATGGCTGTACCTGAGTCATTATTTGGTGACCAATCTAAAGTGGTTTCACAGTTGGTGTCGATGTTGGATCGGGTGAATATTGCTTTGCACCCGCAATGGTTAAGTGATCAAGACTACCAGTTGGCAGTGGATAGTTGTTCAAGTGACTTAGTGTTAACACGTAGGCAGGGAGATGCGGGCAATGTGTTGTCTATTGCGCGGGCGATGTTTCTCAGTGAGGGGGAACCAATTACCGATGAGGGTGGACCTTGTAAAGCCTACCAAAATGATAAAATTAGCCAACTTATTCTGGCCGGCGAGCAAGAGCTAGATGAGGAGAAACGCGCTAAAATTATTCAGTACTTAGAGCAGCAAATCTATCAGGAAGCAGTATTTGTTCCCTTATACTGGCAGCGAAAAATTTGGGCCTTGAACCAGCGGATTGATATAAAGAATATGAATCGGGCTAGTCCATTCCCATTGTTTGAGCAGCTACAGGTACTCGATTAGTCGCTTAAGCTTGGCAAAAACGTTCAATTTTTTGTTGAATGCCTTTGCTATCTAAACCGAGTAAGTCATAAATTTGTTCTTGGCTACCTTGTTCAACAAAATTATCGGGTAAGCCAATGTTTAGTACTTTTACTTGGTTAAGCTGCTGAGCAAATAAGAATTCGTTTACTGCAGAGCCTGCGCCGCCTTGTATTGCATTTTCTTCTACTGTCACTAATACATCATGCTCGGCAACCAGGGCTTTAATGCACGCTTCGTCTAAGGGCTTAACAAAGCGCATATCAACCAAGGTTGCATCTAGCTGCTCGGCCACTGGCGCGGCTTTGCACAGTAAACTACCAAAGTTAAGAATGGCGATTTTCTTGCCTTCTCTTATGACCCGAGCTTTACCAATTTCCATAGCGGTCATTTCGCTATTTACCGGTGTATTATCGGCACCACCACGCGGGTAGCGCACCGCTGCTGGGCCTTGGTGCAAGTGGCCGGTGTAGAGCATCTGCCTACATTCGTCTTCGTTAGCTGGTGCCATAATCACTAAGTTAGGCACGGTGCGTAGGTAGCTTAAATCAAAAGCACCTTGGTGAGTTGGGCCATCGGCCCCAACAATGCCAGCACGGTCAATGGCAAACAAAACCGGTAAATTTTGAATCGCTACATCGTGAATTAGTTGATCATAGGCGCGCTGTAAAAAGGTACTGTAAATCGCAACAACCGGTTGGTAACCGGCAATTGCTAAGCCTGCAGCAAAGGTTACAGCATGCTGCTCGGCAATGGCCACATCAAAGTATTGTTCTGGAAACTCTTTAGAAAAGCGCACCATGCCTGAACCTTCACGCATGGCAGGTGTAATTCCCATCAGCTTTTTATCTTTGGCTGCCATGTCGCATAACCAGTCACCAAAAACTTTAGAAAATGTAGGGGCTGCGCCTTTGCTTTTAGGCAAGTTGTCTTGGCTAGGGTCAAATTTAGGCACCCCGTGATAGCCAATTGGATCTTGCTCTGCGGGTAGGTAACCTTTACCTTTTTTGGTCATTACATGCAGAATTTGCGGGCCTTTTAAGTCGCGCATATTGCTTAAGGTGCGCACCAAGCCTTTCACATCATGGCCATCAATTGGGCCAATGTAATTAAATCCAAACTCTTCAAATAAGGTACCCGGCACTACCATGCCTTTAAGGTGTTCTTCCGCTCTGCGAGCGAGCTCTTTAATCGGTGGCATGCCACTCAGTACTTTTTTGCCGCCTTCACGTAGCGACGAGTACAAAGAGCCAGAAAGAATATTGGCTAAAGAATTATTCAGTGCGCCAACATTCTCAGAAATCGACATCTCGTTGTCATTAAGAATCACTAACATGTCGTTATGAATAGCACCAGCATGGTTTAGTGCTTCAAAAGCCATGCCTGCGGTCATTGCGCCATCACCAATTACAGCAACCACTTTACGGCCTTGCTGTTCTTTTTCAGCCGCAATAGCCATACCTAAGGCGGCACCAATAGAAGTGCTTGAATGGCCTACGCTGAGCACATCGTATTCACTTTCGCCGCGCCATGGGAAAGGGTGCAAGCCTTTAAATTGGCGAATGGTCGACATTTTTTCACGGCGACCAGTTAAAATTTTGTGCGGATAAGCTTGGTGGCCTACGTCCCAAACCAGTTTATCGAACGGGGTGTTATATACGTAATGCAAGGCTACCGTTAGCTCAACAGCACCTAAACCTGATGCTAAATGGCCACTCGATTGGCTGACACTGTTAAGAAGGTATTGGCGAAGTTCGTCACACAGCTCAGGTAGCTGTTGTTGCTCAAGCTGGCGAAGTTGCGGAGGCAAGTCAGCCAGAGCAAGTGTAGGGTAATCTTTAATATTCAGTGTCATATAAAATGCTTATCATTATTCTTATTGTTGACGACTAGTTGTTTCGATGTACGACATAATCAGCTAATAAGGCTAGCAACTCACTATTGTAAGGCAAACTCTCTAAGGCTTGAAGCGCTTCTTTACCTAGGTTTTCAGCTTTTTCTATGGCGCCTTCAAGGCCCAGTAAACTCGGGTAAGTGCTCTTATTTAGGGCCTGATCTGAGCCCTGTGGTTTACCTAAAGTGTCGGTATCACTAATTATATCTAAAATGTCATCACGAACTTGAAAGGCTAAGCCTAACGCATCTGCATAACGAGCTAAAGCCTGCTGCTCATTTGCTTGTTCAATCTTGCCACAAACAGCGCCTAACATTACCGCTGCTTTGATAATGGCACCGGTTTTGTGTTGGTGCACTCTTTCTAGTTGCTCTAGGCTAACCTGTTGGTTGGTTGCCGCAATATCTAATGCTTGACCACCGCACATGCCGTTATAACCAGCCGCTTGGCTTAGTATTTTAAGCATGGCCACCTTTTGTGCATCGCTGGCCGGTGCTTCAGCAATTAAGCTAAAGGCGAGGCTTTGTAAGGCGTCGCCCGCTAGTATTGCGGTGGCTTCATCATAAGCAATATGGCAAGTAGGCTGGCCACGGCGCAGCTCATCATCATCCATGGCGGGTAAATCATCATGAATCAACGAATAGGCGTGAATGCACTCTACAGCCGCCGCTGCAGCATTAAGTATGTCTTTGGGCGCATTGTTTAATTGCCCAACCAAATAAACTAACAGCGGTCGTACTCGCTTACCGCCTAGCAATAGGCCGTGACGCATGGCTGCTAGTAGTTTGGGATCATTAACAACTTGATAGGTTAAAACACTGTCTAAATGGGTGTTTATTTGGGATTGGTAGTCAGCAATGGTGCTAGCTAAACTAGAATTCACTCAGAAGGCTCCTGCACTAAAGGTTCTAGTGAATCGCCATTTGGCCCTTGGCGAAGTATCTCAACTTGCTGTTGAGCCTGCTGCAACTTAGCTTGGCCAGCATTGGCTAAACTGATGCCGCGTTCAAATTGCTTAAGAGAATCTTCGAGGCTTAGCTCACCTTGTTCAAGCAGCTGAACAATGTCTTCAAGTTCATTTAAGGTTTCTTCAAACTTCATCTTTTCTGGTTTTTTTGCAACCATGCTAGAGCCTCTATCAAGCGTATTCTGGCGCAAAGTTACCTTAGCCGTATGGGTAGGTCAAACTTGCGACTCAAGTATTTTAATATTGGCCGATAAATATAGAAGAGCTTGGTAGGTCAAGATATTGAAATGAGAACACAAAATTACCTTCGATTCTGTTTTGCGAGTAGACTAGTATTAGTTTAATTAGAATCTCTAGGCTACAGGTTAAAAGGAAAAAGCAGTGGATTTAGCAACGCTGATTGGGATTATCGGCGCCTTCGCCTTTGTTGTTATGGCGATGGTGATGGGTGGCGGAATTGAGATTTTTATCGACATTCCCTCGGTACTAATTGTTTTTTGTGGCTCCTTGTTTGTTGTATTGATGAAATACAACCTAGGTCAGTTTTTGGGAGCGATTAAAATTGCGGCTAAGGCTTTTATGTTTAAAGCAGACAAGCCCGACGATCTTATCGAACGCTCTGTAGAAATGGCTGACGCAGCCCGTAAAGGCGGCTTTTTGGCGCTAGAAGAAGCCGAGATCACCAACCCCTTTATGCAAAAAGGTATCGATATGCTGGTGGATGGCCATGATGCCGACGTCGTGCGCGCCACCATGGAAAAGGATATCTTGCTTACCTCCGAGCGCCATGAATTTGGAGCCGGTATTTTTAAAGCCTTAGGTGATGTAGCACCAGCCATGGGAATGATTGGTACCCTGATTGGCCTGGTAGCTATGTTATCTAACATGGATGACCCAAAGTCTATTGGTCCAGCTATGGCGGTAGCCTTGTTAACGACTTTGTATGGAGCCATTCTTGCCAACATGGTGGCCATTCCTATTAGCGAAAAACTGCTATTGCGTGCGGGTGAAGAAAAGCTTAACCGTAGTTTGATTCTGGATGCTGTATTGGGTATTCAAGATGGCCAGAACCCGCGAGTGATTGAGGGTGTTTTGAAAAACTACTTGCCAGAAGGCAAACGCTCACTAGGCACAACAGACGAGTAGGTAGCGCAGTATGGAAGAACCTTGCAAGTGCCCCCCCGAAGGACTACCCGCATGGATGGGCACCTTCGCCGATCTCATGTCTCTGTTGATGTGCTTCTTTGTATTGCTGTTGGCTTTCTCGGAAATGGACGTACTAAAGTTTAAGCAAATTGCCGGTTCAATGAAGTATGCTTTTGGTGTGCAAAACCTACTGGAAGTAAAAGACATTCCAAAAGGAACCTCGGTAATTGCGCAAGAGTTTAGGCCGGGCCGCCCTGAGCCAACACCTATCGAAACCATCATGCAGCAAACCATTGATATGACTCAGGCCAAGCTTGAGTTTCATGATGGCGAAGAAGCCGATGCTGGTGGTCAGCAAAAAGCTGCTGGCCAGCAAACCGGTGGCCGAGCCTCAGCAACTCAAGCTCAGTCTTCACAAAGCCAATCCGAAACCCAAGCGCAACAAAATGAAACTGCTAAACGAATCGCCCAGCAGCTGCGTGACCAAATTGAAGATGGCGCCATTGAAGTGGAGTCGCTTGGTCAGCAAATTATTATTCGGGTGCGAGAGAAGGGCGCTTTCCCTTCAGGATCTGCCTTTTTACAACCTAAGTTTCGCCCGGTTATTCGCCGTGTGGGTGAGGTGATTAAAGACATTCCTGGTATTGTCACCGTGTCTGGCCATACCGATAACCAGCAAGCAGAGTCAGAGTTGTACCGCTCAAACTGGGATTTATCTAGTCAGCGTGCTGTGTCGGTGGCTCATGAGCTCATTAAAGTGCGTGGTTTTGCCGAAGAGCGCTTAATCGTGAGCGGATTAGCGGATACTCAACCCTTAATGAAAAATAATACTATCGAAAACCGCCGCCGTAACCGCCGCGTAGAAATCGGCATTATGCAAGGTAAGGCCTCTCAATCTGGTGAGATAGCCGTTTCTGGAGAAGAGTAAACCAGCCAACTCGCTTAGCCGAGCTAAGCGAGTTTTGTATTTTCTCAATTTGTACTTTCCCCAAAATTCCTGCCAAGGCGAGCTAAACTAAACAATATTGGCTCGCTGCCTTAACTCGCGGTATAATTCGCGCCCAAATTTATCAAGGCCCTTGAGTTATGAAGTTCATCGTTAAACTATTTCCAGAAATTGCCATGAAGAGTAAGCCGGTGCGTAAGCGCTTCAGTAAAATTCTTCAAAGTAATATTCGCAATGTAATTAGTCCAATCGATGAAACTATTCGAGTGCGTTTAGATTGGGATCGCATGGTTGTTACTTCGCGTAACGACAGCGAAGAGAACCGCGAAGCGGTGATTCAAGCGCTTTCTTCTACGCCGGGTATCGTGCACTTCTTGGAAGTGAAACAACATAGCTATACCGATTTACACAGTATTTATGAGTTAACTTTTGACGCTTGGAAAGATCGCTTAAAAGACAAAACCTTTTGTGTGCGGGTTAAGCGCAGTGGCAAACACGATTTCTCATCTATTGAAGTAGAGCGGTATGTTGGTGGTGGTTTAAACCAACATTGTGAGAGTAATGGTGTTCGTTTAAAAAATCCTGATGTTACGGTGAAAATCGAAATCGCCGACGACGTGATGTATTTGGTGCAAGAGAAGCACCCAGGTTTAGGCGGTTTCCCTATCGCAACACAAGAAAGTGTATTGTCGCTAATTTCCGGTGGTTTTGACTCAGGTGTGTCGAGTTATCAACTCATCAAACGTGGCGCAAAAGTACACTACTGTTTCTTTAATTTAGGTGGTCGCGCTCATGAGCTAGGCGTTAAGCAGGTTGCTCACCACCTCTGGAAGCGCTTTGGTTCGTCGCATCGGGTTAAGTTTGTTGCGGTAGACTTTGATCCAGTGGTGAACGAGATACTTGAAAAAGTAGACAACGGCCAAATGGGCGTAGTTCTCAAGCGTATGATGGTGCGAGCAGCATCTAAAGTAGCTCAGCATCTAGATATTCCCGCATTGGTAACCGGTGAAGCGGTAGGTCAAGTGTCTAGCCAAACCTTGGTTAACTTAAGCATGATTGACCGAGTGTCAGAAACCTTGATTCTTCGACCGCTAATTGCCACCGATAAACAAGATATTATTGATACGGCTAAGCATATTGGTACCAACGATTTTGCTGAAACCATGCCAGAGTACTGCGGTGTTATTTCTAACAAGCCAACGGTAAAAGCGGTTGAGTCTAAGTTACTGGCCGAAGAAGAAAACTTCGATTTTACGATTTTGGATAAGGTAGTAGAAGAGTGCCGCATTACCGATATTCGTGATGTGACCAAAGAAGCCGACGAGCAAGTAACCGAAGTGCTTAGCGAAGAAGAGCTAGCACGAGATAAAGAAGCGGTTGTTTTAGATATTCGCTCCATAGAAGAACAAGAGCAACAGCCTTTTAGCTTAGAAGAAGTGGAAGTAAAGCATATCCCATTCTTTAAGTTAGCTACTCAGTTTGGCGATTTAGACCAATCTAAGCATTACATGCTGTATTGTGACCGTGGGGTCATGAGCAAATTACAAGCTTTGTATTTACAAGATGCTGGTTTTAAAAATGTCGGTGTTTATAGCAACAAATAAGCATGAAATAGAGCCGACGATAGTCGGCTTTTTTATTGGGCTGGCAAAGCAAACTCATTAAAAAATAGGCATTTTTCTGCCCACTTAGCATTTTTACAAGCTTTTACTGTTAACCCGCTCAAATCCTGCGTCTCGTCACACCCTTTGCCGCTGGGTGGTATAAACTTAAACTAGGTTTTAGCATAAAGGGGTAGATGTATGAGCGATCTATTTTTAGTTACTGCCACCGGTGAGGATAAGCCGGGTACACTAAATCGCTTGGCCGATATCACCCACTCTCATCAAGGAAAGTGGTTAAGTAGTCGGGTTGTAAATTTGGATGGTCAAGTGGCTTGTATCTTCAAAGTGCAGGTTCCGCAAAAAAATACTCAGGCCTTGCAGCAAGCCTTGCTAGCGGTAGATGACTTACACCTAAGCATTAACGGCTGCAAACCTGCCCACTTATCTCAAAGTGAATCATTAAGTTTGGTTATTGATGCAGAAGATCGCCCCGGCCTCATTAACGATATTACGCGTTTGCTAGTCGGGCATGGCGTTAATGTTAACAAGCTTGAATGCCATAGAATGAGCGTACCTGAAGCTGGGGGGAGTGTATTTACCGCCGAGCTTGATCTAATGGTGCCAGACAGTGAGAACACTGCTGGAATTATTGCCGAGATAGAAGGTTTGCAATCTCAAATGGTGGTTAATCAAGTTCACTAATCGGTAGGTTACCAAGAGCAAAAAAGGGCAGCTTAACTGCCCTTTTTAGTGAGTAAAGACAGTGAACTAGTTATTTGAGATTAAATTCTTTCACTGCATTAAGAATGCTTCGAATACTGTATTGACCAATAAATTTGCCATTTTGCACCACTGGCATTCTACGACGTTTTTCTTTAATCAATTTTTCTGCAACAGCAAGAATATCCATGTCGGTGCCAATAATATCTACTTCTTCACTCATGTAATCAGCGACTGAACCACCAATCTCCCCATGATAAGTGCCTTTTAAAATGGCCTGTAAGCAGTCAATTTCAGAAATAACACCAACTACTTCACGTCGCTCGTTGATGACGGTCGCGCCAGAAACCTTGGCGGTAATCATGATATCAATCGCTTCAAATAGAGAGTTTGAAGGGGTAACCGTAACCGGATTTTTGGTCATGTAGTCAATTGCTCGAATAGAGGTTAACGGCATGCTTTCTTCCTTAAAATTGCAGGGTTTCTTTAAGATATGAATAAAAAAAATGCTTTTTGTCCAGTTGTTTGTATAAAAAACTGGTGCGACTTAAAAAAACCAGGGTGACTTTGAATTAATTGTAGTTGTAATGTTGCTCAATAGTCGTATTTTTTGTGGGTAATTAGATTATAAGGTCTCTAGTTACTCTATTATTCAGCTCACGCTTACTACTACCTTGGTCTAGCGATGTAAATTGTGTGAACAATGAATACTTTAGTCTTAGTCGATACACGTTACACTTGAGCATAATTGCTTAAGTTCAGCCAAAGAGATCCCGCTAATGAGTCAACGCAAGCTGCATGATTTGTTTTCGCCAAAGTCTATCGCGGTTATTGGTGCATCTAATCGTGCCTCACGACCTGGCAATGTGGTAATGAAAAACCTAATGAGCGCCGGCTTTAATGGTCCTGTTATGCCGGTGAGCCCTAAATATAAAGCGGTGTTAGGTGTACTGGCTTATCCCAGTATCGAGAAGCTCCCTCAGCGCCCAGACCTCGCCATTATTTGTGTAAACGCTAGCCGTTTGCCAGAGGTTGTGGAAAAGCTTGGCCAATTTGGCTGCAAAGCCGCCATTATTACAGCCGGCGGTTTAGATATTAAATTAGACGGCCAAGAGCAAACTATTGCTGAACAGGTTCTGGCCTTTGGCCAGCGTTACGGCATGCGTATTTTAGGGCCAAACAGCTTAGGCTTAATGCTACCTAATATTGGATTAAATGCCTCATTCGCTCACGCCAATAGCCAGCCAGGCAAGATAGCCTTTGTGTCGCAATCTGCTGCTGTGTGCACAACCGTGCTCGATTGGGCAAACAACAAGGGCATTGGCTTCTCCTCCTTTATCTCATTGGGAGATGCCTTAGATATCGACTTTGGCGAACTGCTCGACTTCTTATCCAGAGATGCCAAAACCCAAGTGATTATGCTGTATATCGATTCGGTGAAGGATACCCAGCGCTTTATGTCGGCGGCTCGAGCTGCCTCTCGCAATAAAGCCATATTGGTGATTAAGTCCGGCCGCAGCCGTTTAGGCGCTCAAGCGGCAGCCCTACATACCGGCGGACTAGTGGGTAACGACGCGGTTTACGACGCGGCGTTTAAGCGTGCTGGTATGTTACGGGTAAAAGACCTACATGAGCTGTTTGCTGCGGTAGAGACGCTGACTTACGCCAACCCTTTGCAGGGTGAGCGCTTAGCTATTTTAAGCAATGGCGGTGGGCCAGCAGTGCTGGCGGTAGATGCTTTAATGGAGCGCGGGGGGAAACTGGCAGAGTTCTCAGAGGATACTTTGGCTAAGCTGTCTGAGGTGCTACCCAGCGCTTGGTCAGGGCAGAACCCCTTAGATATTGTTGGCGACGCCGACCCAAGTCGCTATGCCAAAGCCTTAGACATAGTTGCAAGCTCAGGCGAAGCAGACGCATTGCTGTTAATGCACGCACCTTCGGCGCTGGCGGGGGCAGAGTCCACCGCCGATGCTTTAATTAATGTGATCAAGCAAGATAGCAAGGCGCGTCGCCTTAATATACTTACTAATTGGATGGGGGAAGAAACCGCTTATTCTGGTCGGCTGGCCTTCACTAAAGCAGGCATTCCTACCTACCGCACCCCCGAAGGGGCTGTGGGAGCATTCATGCATATGGTTGAGTTTCGTCGCAACCAAAAATTGTTGTCAGAAACCCCCAGCACTACCGACAAAACCTTGGTTGATCAAGATGCTAAGCAGTTGCTCCAGCAAGCGATTGCTAAAGATATTTTTGTGCTGGAAACTCATGATGCCAAGCCCTTGTTGCATGCCTATGGCTTGCAAACTATCGATACTTGGTTTGTGCACAATGTTGAAGAAGCCATTAGTTGCGCCGACACCATTGGCTACCCGGTAGCCTTAAAAATTCAGTCGCCCGATATACTGCACAAATCTGATGTGCATGGGGTGAGCTTAAATATTAATAACCAGCATGAGCTAGAAATAGCCGCAGAATCGATGCTCGACAGGGTCAAGCAAGCCTATCCACAAGCCAAGGTTGAAGGCATGATCCTGCAACGAATGGCCTTAACTGCTGGCGCACAAGAGCTGCGTGTGGCAGTAATTAATGACCCAGTATTTGGCCCTGCTATTTTCTTGGGCGAAGGTGGCTCTGAGTGGGACGAAACCCAAGATGCAGCGGTGGCCCTGCCGCCACTTAATATGAGTTTGGCGCGTTATTTAGTTATTTCGGCACTTAAAGCAGAAAAAATACGAGACAGGCGCTTGCCTAACGGATTGAAAATGCAGGCGCTCTGCAGCATGTTAACTCGGCTATCAAACTTGATTATCGATTGCCCAGAGATTGCCCGCTTAGATCTCAATCCGGTGCTGGCTGCTGGCGATAACATTACCTTGCTTGACGTGAATATGCGTTTGCAAAAAAACGATCAGCGCTCAAGCCAGCGCCTTGCCATTCGCCCTTACCCCAAAGAGCTGGAAGAGTATTGCCAGACCAAAAGTGGTACAAAGGTATTACTTCGCCCAATTTTGCCAGAAGACGAGCCTAACCACTTAGCCTTCGATTCATCACTTACCGAAGAAGATCGCTATAAGCGTTACTTTGGCGCACGTGGCCAAATGACCCATGAAGAAATGGCTTTGCTCACTCAAATTGATTACGCCCGAGAAATGGCCTTTATTGCGGTAGATGAGCAAGCCGAAGACGACCGGATGATACTAGGAGTAGTGCGCGCCAGCATCGATCCCGACAACTTGGATGCCGAGTTTGCTATGGTGGTGAGAAGCGACTTGCAAGGGCAAGGTTTAGGTAAACATTTGCTGCAAAAGATGATTCGCTACTATCAACAAATGGGCACCCAAACCTTAAGTGGCATGACCATGATCCAAAATCGCGGCATGGCGGGTTTAGCCAAACACCTTGGTTTTAAGGTGAAGTTTGAACTGGAAGATGGGGTAATTGAAATGCAGCTTGAGCTACAAAACAATCCCCCAGCAGAGGCTAAGGTCTGTTGATCTTTGATCTTTGATCTTTGATCTTTGATGTTGAAATGTTGTTCGAGATAAGCGGGCTTTAATCGCGGCGAGCACTTAGAAGCCTAGTGGGCTAAGCAAGAAGTGCTTAACAAAGAGTAAAGTTCGCTTATCCGAACCTTTCGGGCAGCATTTCTTAGCCATTTATTCAGCGTTAGCGAGTGATTATTAAGCCCACTTAACTGCACACTCACTGCCTTGCCTAAATGGCTAATAAATAACTGCAAAAACCATCAGCAAAGATCAACAGACCCTAGTTAGCGGCTATTTAGTTATTGGCTTGAAATAACAAACTTTTGCATCACAGCGCAGTTAGCATTAATGCGCTGGTCAAAATCTTCTAGTGCAGGGGTTTCGCTGCACGCGCCGCGTTTAGCGCCAATGCGCACTAAGCAAGATTCAAAGGAGCTGTCGTAATGGTTGTGAATCAAACCATTGTCCAGTGGGCAACCGTCAATGCTGTTGTCCTCGGCCACCTTAAAGTACTGCGCTAAACTATCTCGCAAACCTAGGCTAAAAGGCCCTGCATCTAGCTCTGGTTCAAAAGAATACACATAGCAGTGGTGTTGCAATACATCTTCGTGGCAGGTCAGTATGCCGTCACTGCTTAGTGCCTTTAGCAGCGCTTGTTGCTTAATAAGCAGCTTGCCTTCTTTAGAGCTTTCTTCGGTTTCAATTGCGGTGCCGTCGGCTACTCCAAAACCGCGATTGGGGTTTTCGCCATATTGATTAAAGCGATGTCCGGCTTTAAATCCAGTAGGGTTCACTAGCGGCAATAGGCTTAGGTTTACTGATAGAAATACATCATCGTTAAGCTGGCTAAGAAACTTTAGCATTCCCCATGGTCCAGCTGCTTCTTCTCCATGAAAGCCCGCGCTAATAAGAATATTAGGTAAATGTTGCTTGGGCGCCGCAGAGCGATATAAATCAACAGGGTAGCTTTCAATTTTACCAAGTGTTTGCTGTTGCATGCCTAAACGCTGCATTTGTTCATGAAGTAATGAATAGAATCTATCGATGTCATTGCTGGCACAGCCAAACTGCTGAGACTGCCAATGAAACTGTTGGAATGAAGAACGGCTCAAAACCTAAGCTCCTGCATGGTTAAGTGATTGCTTAAACGAACACTACCAGTACTTTTGCTTAGGCTCTAGTCTTGAGCAGTATTTACTTGTTTTTCTAAAAGGAATTAGCGCTTTAGCTTAAGTGTTTAATCGTCGTCATTGTCGGGGTGAAGGCTTACTACTTCGGCGAGTTCTTGTTGAAACAAATCGGCAATAGCGTGATGTTTTTCATTCAAGTAAAAGTAGCTAGTTATGGTAATGAAGGGTTCATTAAAGCAAGGTTTTATTAGCGCCTGGTCGGTTTCATCAAGCAAAAACTCTACGGAGCGTTTGGTTGCTGGGAAGTAATCTGCGCGGCCGCGGCGAAGCATTTCCACCATTATGTGCGGGGTAGCTACTTTCTCAAACCCCATTTCTGATAATTGATAAAAGATATCAAAGTAGGGTATTCCATTTAAACCTACCGGCTTAAAGTTACTGAGCTGGTTTGGGTCATTCACGCAGTTTTGGTCGTGCGGAACCCAAATCCATAATGATGAGCTCTCGATGGGCACATCTATTTTTATCATGTGGCTGGAATCACGAGTAGGAATTTCGTAGGGGAAAGCCTCGCCGTCTAACTCACCATTTTGCACTAAGCGGTGGGCGCGCGCTTCCGGCAGAGGGATAAGCTCCAGCTCAATATCTATTTGCGCGGCGGCTTCTACTAAATAATCTAAACCTGGCTCATCTTCGCCGGAGTCTAGGTCGTAGTCGAGCACGGCTACTTTCATCAATGCCGCTGCATTAATGAAAAAAGGCGTGAACAAAAAGCTTAGTATTAACAATCGAGTTGGCATTATTACTCAAGCGTTTTATTGGCTTAAGCAAAGTATAGAGGGCATTTTAATAACGCTGGTTGTTATTTGATCATTTTGTGCTTAATGCCTAAAAATACTCCGAAATGGCTAGGTAGTGCTGCCGAATATGTTCAATCAGCAATTTGATTTTTTTCGGCTGCTGGCGGGTAAAAGGGTACATGGCGTAAATGCCTAGCACCTTTGCAGCTTGGTCTGTTAGCACTTCTTGTAAGTCTTGTTTGGCTAAATCTTGGTACACCAAACAACGAGGCACATAAATTAAACCATGCCCAGCTAACGCGGTTTTGCGTAATGCTCGTGCGTTATTGGTGCTAAAGCCGCTGTTAATGCGAATGGCCTGAGTATTCTCTCCAACCTTAAATAGCCAGTCTTCGGCACCACCTTCTTGATAGCTATAACTTAGGCAGCGATGTTGTTTAAGCTCATCTGGGGCTTTGGGAGTGCCATGCTGTTTTAAGTAAGCTGGGCTGGCTACCACCACCCAATGCGAGTCGATAATATGTCTGGCAATTAATGATGAGTCAGGCAAGCTACCGGTGCGAATCACTAAATCAAAACCATCTTCTAGCAAGTCAACAAAGCGATTATCCATCGACATCTCAATGCTAATTTCAGGATGTTGTTCGCTAAATGCTGCTAAGGCTTCGGCAAGTAGCAGTTCTCCCGAGATAGTTGGCACACTAATGCGGATCTTGCCGCTTAGGCTTTCGCCATATTCGCCTACTTCAGCGAAGGCTTCTTGTGCACTAAGCGCAATGTGTTTGGCTTGGCTATATAGTGCTTGGCCGGCTTCGGTGAGTGTGAGTTTTCGGGTAGTGCGATAGAGCAGTTGTACCGCCAGTTGCTGCTCTAAACGAGCCACGCGCTTGCTCACTACCGAATTAGTTAACTCGCGCTGTTCTGCGACCCGAGAGAACGAGCCTTGCTCAACCACGTCGGCAAATAAAATCAAATCATCTACATTTGGCATATTTTGGAAATAATTAATTTCTTTGTTTCTATATATGGATAAATCACCAGGGTGTAAAGTAAATGTTAATTAAAAGTGTGATTTTAGCTAAGGCTTGCTTGGTACTTCACGGTTTACTTGCACTAAGGTCTGATTTCCGCTGGAGCAGGATTAACTAAAATCAAAGCTGAAATGCTAAACCTTGTTTTATAGCTGGTTGTTTATTAGTAAGGGAAAGGGATGAGTCAAATGGGATTAAGGATATACCCCAGCAAACCCAGTAAGGTGTATTTTTACGCAACTTGCTTGCTAGACCTGCTCGATCCCGATGGAGGCATTGCCGCCATAGAGCTAATTGAACGAGAAGGGGTAGAGGTTATTTGGGTAGAAAAACAAAGCTGCTGTGGCCAACCTGCCTATACATCTGGTTACCAAGAACAAGCAAAAACCGTCGCCTTAAGCCAAATGGGGCTATTTCCCGAAGATTATCCAATAGTCGTGATGTCGGGTTCTTGTGCCGGAATGATGTTTAAACACTATCCCCACTTATTTGCTAATGATGATATTTACGCCGACCAAGCGGAAGCATTTGCTGAACGGGTTTTTGAGTTTAGCGAATTTTTAGCCCATATTTGCCGGGCAAAATTACACGACCAAGGGCCCTTAACCTCGGTTGTGTTACACACCTCTTGCAGCGGACGAAGGGAGTTGGGGATCCATGCCAGTTCGCAAGCTTTGCTGTCTCAGCTAGATAAAGTAGAACTTAAAAGAGCCGAATACGAAAGCGAATGTTGTGGTTTTGGCGGCAGTTTCTCGCTGCGCCATAGCGAGATAAGCCAAGTCATGGTGGAAGACAAAGCCAGACATTTGCAAGGCTCTGGTGCCAGTTATTTAGTGAGTGCCGATTGGGGCTGCTTAACTAACATTAATGGACATTTGGCCTATCGAGGAGAAGCCAGTCGCTTTAACGGCCAGCACCTCGCGAGCTTTTTATGGCAACGTACCAAGGGAGCTAAAGCATGAGTGTACAGCATTACCAAGCGAGCCAGTTTAAACAACAAGCTAGCGATGCCTTAGCCAATCAAACCCTACGCAGTAACTTTCGCGGTGCTATGGATTATTTGCAACAAAAGCGCAAAGACGCGTTTAGCGATCCGCAAGAGCTTGCACAATTGCGTGAACACGCCGAGAACATTCGCCAACGCTGTTTAAGCAAGTTACCGCAGCTACTAGAGCAGTTAGAGGAAAACTGCCAAGCCAATGGCATACAAGTGCATTGGGCCGAAGATGCCAAGCAAGCTCAACAGTTAATTGCCGAGTTAATTCAAAGCCAAGGCGCTACTAAGGTCGTTAAAGGCAAATCCATGGTGACAGAGGAGATCGAGCTTAACCAACATCTAGAAGGCCTAGGCATTGAATGCGTAGAGAGCGATATGGGTGAGTACATTGTGCAGCTGGCCAAAGAAACGCCCTCTCACATTATCATGCCGGCCATTCACAAAAATAAGCAGCAAGTAGCCGATTTATTTCAGCAACATATTAAAGACTTTGATTACACCTTATCGGTAGACAAGTTAATCCAAACCGGCCGCGAGGCCTTGCGCACAAAGTTTAAGCAAGCAGAAGTGGGCATATCTGGGGTGAACTTTGCGGTGGCTGAAACGGGCACCTTATGTTTGGTTGAAAATGAAGGTAATGGCCGCATGACCACTACCGTGCCACCAGTGCATATTGCGGTTACTGGTATTGAGAAGGTGGTGGAGTTTTTAAGTGATGTGCCACCACTATTTAGCATTTTAACTCGCTCGGCGACTGGCCAGCATATTACCACTTACTTCAATATGATCTCTGGTCCACGACGTGCGCCAGAGCGAGACGGGCCAAACGAAGTGCATTTGGTATTGCTCGATAATGGTCGCTCACAAGCCTATGCCGACGAAGCCTTGCGTAAAACCCTGCAGTGTATTCGCTGTGGTGCCTGTATGAACCATTGCCCAGTTTATACCCGTGTTGGTGGCCATGCCTACGGCACCACTTACCCAGGCCCTATTGGGAAAATAATCTCGCCCCATTTACAGGGTTTAGCGCAAACCAGTGACCTGGTAACCGCCTCAAGCTTGTGTGGTGCCTGTGAAGAGGTGTGTCCGGTTAAGATCCCCATTCCTAGTTTGTTGCAGCGCTTGCGCCACGATGCAAAGCTGCCTGCTGCCGAGCAGACTCCAAGTTTGAAAGGGCAAGCGAGCGCCGCTAGTTGGCCAGAGCACACCGCGTGGCGGATGTGGGCTTGGTTGAGTACTCATCCTAGTATCTACAATTGGGCTATGGCTGTTGGTGTAAAGCTTGCCAAATATTTGCCTATGCCAATGGGAGAGTGGACGCGTTGTCGTAATAAACCTGAGTTAGCCAGCCAAACCTTTCACCAAACAATGAAGCGCCGCGCTAGCAAGTCGGTAACTCGTTCAGCAACTGGAGGAGCACGCTAATGGCGGTGAGTAACTCAAATGCCAAGCAAAACATTATGCAGCGCTTGGCCGCAGTTTCGGCCTTAGCGCCAACAAACCAAACCAGTGCTAATGCCTGGCAGGCTTCTACACCAGAGCAGGCTTTAGCCCGTTTTGAACAAAGCTTAATGGCCGCCCATGCTGATGTAATTATTCTAGAAAATTCCAAGCAATTATCAGCTTGTTTGCTGGAGTTACAGCAACAGCACCAATGGCAAACTGCGCTATGTGGGGAAGACGGCGAATGGAGCAAAGCTTTTAGTTTAGCGCTTGCAGAACACTTACAACTAAACCACTTTTTGCAGCCTTTTGAGCAGCTTAAAACTGCCTTGTTTGATAGTACCGATGTCACTTTTACTGGCTGTGCAGCCGGCATTGCCGATACCGGCACTTTAGTGCTTAAACCCAGTGCCGATGAGCCCCGTAGTTTATCGCTGATTGCGCCGTGTCATGTGGCTGTGATTAAAGCCAGCCAAATTGTCGATAATTTTAGCCAATTAATCAGCGAGCAACATTGGCATAAAGGATTGCCAAGTAACGTAGTGCTGATATCGGGGCCCTCGAAAACCGCCGATATTCAGCAAACCTTAGCTTACGGTGCACACGGCCCCAGCCAGCTAATTGTGATTGTGATAAGTGGCGAGTAGCCGAGATTAAACCAATTTGTTAACACCAAGTAGAAGCAGTGGAGCAGCCAAAAACATGCCTCAAACACATAACGAGTTAGACGGACCTTACCAACAATTGTTTGAGCACTTGTCACTTACGCTTGCTCCCGAGCAGCTAATGACCAGTGAAGCGCAAACTTTAGCTTATGGAACCGACGCCAGTTTTTACCGCCTAATTCCGCAGCTGGTGGTTAAAGTTAACACCTTAGAGCAACTGCAACTAGTAATGGCCAGCTGTGCTAATTTGCAGCTGCCTTATACTTTTCGTGCTGCAGGCACCAGTTTGTCGGGGCAAGCGATCAGTGATTCTGTGCTTATTCTGCTTAGTGATGATTGGCGCTCTCATAAAATATTGGATAATGGCAACAAGATTAGCCTGCAGCCAGGGGTGATAGGCGCCGACGCCAACCGTTATTTAGCCCCTTTTCAGCGAAAAATAGGCCCTGATCCGGCTTCGATTAATGCCTGTAAAATTGGTGGTATTGCGGCCAATAATGCCTCGGGCATGTGTTGTGGCACTGCTCAAAACTCTTATCACACTATGGCATCTATTACCTTGGTACTTACCGACGGTACGGTGCTTAATACCGGTGACCCACAAAGTGTGGCGGCCTTTAAGCAAAGCCACGCTAGCTTGTTAGAACAGCTGAGCGAGTTAGCTCAAACCACCCAACAAAACACCGCTTTAGCCGACAAAATTCGCCATAAATATCGACTAAAAAACACCACGGGTTATAGCTTAAACGCGCTGGTGGACTTTACCGACCCCTTCGATATTTTACAGCACTTGATGATTGGCTCAGAGGGTACCTTGGCCTTTATCGCTGAGCTCACCTACAACACTGTAGTGGAGCATCCGCATAAAGCTTCAACGTTGTTGGTGTTCGAAAATAGTGATGTGGCCTGTAAAGCGGTAGAAGTATTAGCCAAGCAAGCGGTTGCGGCAGTGGAGTTAATGGATGGCCGCGCGCTAGCATCAGTGGCTAACCAAGCGGGTATGCCCAAGTTTATCGCCGACCTAGATAATCAAGCCTGCGCTTTACTAGTGGAAACGCGTGGTAGCCAAGCCGATGAATTAAGCCAATTATGTCAACAAGTGATGGACAGTTTGCTTAATTTCCCCCGCATCGGTGAGGTTGCGTTTACCACTAAATCTTCAGAAACGGCTGCCTTGTGGGCCATTCGCAAAGGTATGTTTCCTGCTGTGGGCGCAGTGCGAGAAACCGGCACAACGGTAATTATCGAAGATGTGGCTTTTCCAGTAGAGCGCCTAGCCAATGGCGTGAACGAGCTGCAAGCATTGTTCACCAAACATGGTTATCACGAAGCGATTATTTTTGGCCACGCCTTAGCAGGTAACCTGCATTTTGTATTTACCCAAGGCTTCGAAGACCCGGATGAAGTGGCGCGCTATGGCCGTTTTATGGATGAAGTAAGCCAGCTGGTGGCGGTTAAATATCAAGGCTCTCTAAAAGCCGAGCATGGCACTGGCCGCAACATGGCGCCTTTTGTTGAGCTAGAGTGGGGCGCCGAGGGCATTGCGCTCATGCAACAAATTAAGCAACTGTTTGACCCACAAGGTTTGCTTAATCCCGGCGTTATTCTTAATGATGATAGCCAAGCCCACTTAGCAAACTTAAAACCGATGCCAGCCGCCGACGACCTAGTGGATAAGTGTATTGAGTGCGGCTTTTGTGAACCGGTTTGTCCCTCGCGCAGCTTAAGCTTGAGCCCGCGGCAACGCATTGTTCTGTACCGAGAGTTAAGCGAATTACGCCGAACTGGCGACAAACCTCTGCGCTTGGCCGAGCTAGAAAAAGACTTTAAGTACCAAGGCGTTGATACCTGTGCTGCAGTAGGCTTGTGTGCTGATCGTTGTCCTGTTGGCATTAACACCGGCGATTTAGTGCGTAAACTGCGCGAAAAACACTATGCCAAACATCAAAATATCGCTCGCTGGACAGCGGAGCATTTTTCTAGCGTAGCCACAATGACACGTTTAGGTTTAGGCACGGCAGAGCTTGGCCATAAAATACTGGGCGACAAAGCCCTAGGTGCCATTAGTAAAGGCATTACTAAGGTATCGACGGGTAAGGTGCCTACTTGGAACCCTAGTTTTCCGCGTCGGGCCAAGTATCAACCACCTCAAGCGCGCTTTCATAAACAAAAGGTGGTGTATATTCCGTCTTGTGCCTCGCGCACTATGGCACCGCCCGCTGATGCTATCGACCCACGCCCTTTGCTGGAAGTGACTTGCAGTGTGCTAGAAAAAGCTGGCTATGAAGTGCTTATTCCCGGTAATGGTGACGAGCTATGTTGCGGGATGCCTTATCACAGTAAAGGCATGTTTGATCTTGCTAGCAGTAAATCACAGCAATTAGAAGACACTATATGGCAGTTAAGTGAACATGGCCGTTGGCCAGTACTCATGGACACTAGCCCTTGTGCTAAACGCAGTAAAGAACAGTTTGAGCGTGATCTGGATATTCACGAACCCATTGGTTTTATTCACCAGCACGCGCTAGACAAGTTAGAGATTGCCCAACTTGATGAACCGGTTATGCTGCACCTAACTTGTAGTTCACGGCGAATGGACATGCACGACCCCTTGCTAAGCATTGCCAAGCGCTGCGCCAAGCAAGCGATATTGCCTGAGCATATCTATTGCTGCGGCTGGGCAGGCGACAAAGGCTTTACCACTCCCGAGTTAAACCAAGCCGCGCTAGCCCCACTTAAAGCACAAGTACCAGAAGGCTGCAGCCGTGGCTACAGCAATAGCCGAACCTGCGAAATAGGCTTATCACAACACAGCGGTGTGGTGTATCAATCGATATTGTATTTGGTAGATGAGGTGAGTTTGTGAAACTCTTTGGGGCTATGTCTTAAAAGACTAAGAATTGTGCTTAAACTGCAACTCTACTAAGCGTTGATATAGCGGGCAGCTTTGCAGCAGAGATTGGTGATCGCCAACATCAATTAAGCGGCCTTGGTCCATTACTGCGATTTTGTTGGCGTGCTGAATGGTTGAGAGGCGGTGAGCAATAATTAAGGTGGTTCGCTTATTCATTAACTCTTGCAGGGCTTGCTGAACGTGGTGTTCGCTTTCGCTGTCTAGGGCGCTGGTGGCTTCGTCCAGCAACAATATACTTGGGTTCTTTAATATGGCTCTGGCGATAGCAATGCGCTGGCGTTGGCCGCCAGATAATCGCACGCCTCGCTCGCCCAAAAAGCTGTTATAGCTTTGTGGTAATTGGCTAATAAACTCATGGGCGTGGGCTTTTTTAGCTGCTTCTATTACTTGTTCGTCGCTGGCATCGGGATTGCCATAACGAATGTTGTGGAATACGTCGCTGCTAAACAGGGCTGGGTGTTGTGGCACTAAGGCCATGTGTTGGCGCAGCGATGCTGGTTCTAGTTGGCGAATGTTTACGCCGCCTAAACTTACTTCGCCTATTTGCGGGTCGTAAAAGCGTTGCAGTAGTTCGAACAGGGTGGTTTTACCAGCGCCCGATGGCCCAACTAGTGCCAGTACTTTGCCTTTATCTGCCTTTAATGTGAGTTGCTCTGTTGCTGCAATATCGGGCTTAGAAGGGTAGTGAAATGTGACATCTTTAAAGGCCACTTCGGCGCTTAACCCGTTAGCTGATGCAAGGTCTTGGGTAGGTGCGGTAATGTGGCTTTTTACTTGCAGAATTTCAATCAAGCGCTCGGTGGCACCGGCAGCACGTTGTAATTCGCCTAATACTTCTGAAATGGTCGCTAAGGAAGAGGCAACCATAATGGCATAAAACACAAAGGCGGCTAAATCGCCGGCTGACATTACGCCATTAATTACATCGCTTCCGCCTACCCACAACATGCCGGCAATGGCACTAAATACAATCACGATAACGCCAGAAATTAAGATGGCACGTTGTTTAACTCGCTGTCTGCCTACTTCAAAGGCCTTTTCTACTTCTTTTGAAAACAGCGCACTTTCTTGGGCTTCGTTACTGTAACTCTGTACCGTTTTTATTTGCTCAATGGCTTCGCCTGCGTAGCTGCCTACATCGGCCATTGAGTCTTGGCTTTGGCGTGAGAGGGCTCTAACACGTCGGCCGTAAATCAGGATAGGAACCAAGATAAAGGGCACCGAGGTTAATACAATAAGGGTGAGCTTTATATTGGTGGCAAATAGCATGATTATTGCGCCCACACACATTAAGGCACTGCGCATAGCCATAGAAAATGACGAGCCAATAATGCTTTGCAATAGGGTGGTGTCGGTGGTGATGCGCGACATAATGTCGCCGCTGCCGTTGGTTTCAAAGTAGCTTGGGTGCAAGGTAATTACGTGGTTAAACACTGCTAGCCTTATGTCGGCGCTTACTCGCTCTCCCACCGAAGACACTAAGTAAAAACGAAAAAAGGTGCCAATAGAAATGAGCAGGGTGACCATAAGTATAAATTGAATGGCATTACCCAGTTCTTGTTGCGACTGCTGGGCGAATCCTTCATCAATTAAAATGCGCACCCCGTAACCCACCGAGAGGGTGAGAGAGGCGGTGAAGATTAGCGCAAGTAAAGCCCCAGCCACCTTAACTTTATAGGGGCGAATAAAAGCAGTTAACTCAAACAAAATGCGCAGGTTTTTAGCTTTTTTCTGTGGCTGCGCAGAGTTTGGGTTGGCGTTGTGCGCATGGTTGTTTGTTTGCGTTTGCATTGCTGAGCCTTGGTTGTAGCCAGCGTTTCGCTAACTATTTTGTACTGCGTGTTTAAGCCCAATATAAGCTTGATAGTGCTGCTCATATAACGATGACTTCAAGTGCTTAGAATAGCAAAGCTTAGTCTTTGAAGTGTGTACCAATTGTCACTTTGTAAGTGTTGTTAAGCATGTTTAACAAGGGCGCTTGGCTCTTCACTTTGTGGCGTCTTTAATGGTTTTGTAAACCTTTAGTTGGCAGGCATCACAGCGGGTTTCTAAACCAATGTACAAAGGGCCTTGGCAAAAGTGGCAATGGGCAGCCTTTAGTGGTTCTAGCTTGGCTCGCCGTTGTTTGTGGCTAGGGCGCTTTTTGTGTTTAAGTAACCAAACAAAGCATAAGATGTTGATGGCAAAGCTTAAGCCACGCAGCCACCAAATATAGTCACTGTATTGCGATGCTTCTGGGTCAAATAGTAGGCCGGTTACGATCAGCGAAAATAACAAAATCACCACTTTTGAGACTAATTCATTGGTGTAACGGCTATCGGTTTGATTATTACATTCGCTACAAAGCCAATGCTGCCTTTTGTTTAACGGTAAAATGGGGATCCAAAACAAACCTAGCCAAGCGCGATAACGCCACAGCTCGGCAATCACTGGTTTCTCACAGTAATTACAGTAATCTCGGCTGTAGCCAATCCGTTTGGTGTTTCGTTTCTTAATCCCTAAGTGTAAGTACATGCTGGCCGTTATCCGAGCCTAAGGCGCTTAGTGCTTAGGCAAGTGGGGGGTTGTTTTTAGTTTACACAAGCGTGTATGTTACTGATTGGAATACAAGTAATACAGAATATTATTGGATTATGTGATGTGAAGTTTGCGGAAATAAAAAGGCCAGCAAATAGGCTGGCCTAGGATTAACCTTGGCTTTTAAGCTTTGCAGAGTTTATTTAGCAAAGTTCAAAATTGGGAAGCACTTAAAGAAGCCATTGTCGGCACAGTTGATTAGGCCAATTTGAACACCGTCGATTTCTTTGGTCATGTTAAATACACCTAACTGGAAGTTAGACTTTTCTGAAATGCTGGCCAAGCCTAAGTCTGCTTTGGTGTACCCTTCTGATACGTTTACCGCACTCCAATTTAGGCCGTTTACATCGTTAGTAATGTTTACTGCTGCCAAGTTAACACCGGTAGTTGAGCCGGTATTCCAGTTAAATAAACCTAAAGATGCTCCTTTCATTTCTTCGGTTACTTTAGCGCCACCAAAAAATAGCCCAAAGTTAATGCCGGTGGTGCGCTTGGTTTCAGACATACCTAATACCGAGAAGTCTACACCTCTTACTTCGTCTACTTGACCATGAAGTACTGATAAACGTACGCCGCCAACAGCATCTGAATCAGGCGCGTTGTAACCGTTAATAGTTGAGAACATTACGGGGGATTCGGCAAAGGCAGGAGCAGAAATTAGGGCGCTAAGCGCGATAGCTGAAATGATTCTTTTCAAAGGTAAATCTCCATTAGCCGCATTGGTATTATAAGTTGTTTTACCAAGGCAGTTGTCAATCAATAAGGGCGCGCAGTATATAGCAGTGAGTGATGTTGTGAATACCAAAATGCTTATATCTACAATGCGCACCATGTAAACATTTAGTGCCTAATTAAAAGGGTCACTGTATTTTTCATCGGCCAACATCTCATGGTCGGTAAGGGTATTTAAGAAGGCGATGAGAGCTTGCTTTTCCTCTTCATTAAAGTTGAATTGGAAGGCTTGGCCATTTGAGTCTAAAAGTGGGGCTCTTAGGTTTGGGTGGAGTTGAATACCGTTGCTGTAATGATCTATCACTTGCTCTAAGTTGGCAAAACGGCCGTCGTGCATATAGGGCGGACGAATAGCAATGTTGCGCAGTGAAGGCGCTTTAAATTTTCCGCTGTCGTTGCTGTTGCCGGTTGTTTCTGCAATACCTAAATCATCGGTGGATATCGCATCTAGTCCATTTACCGTGGCGGTAGTTCTAAGCACTGGGCCATTGGGTATTGGGCCTACAAATGCTTCGCTAACATGGCAACCCGCGCAATTGGCACTATCTCCGTTTTCATTTTCTCTCGGTAACAGGAAGAGATCTTTACCAAGGTTTTCTTGGGCGCTAAAACCTGGGAAATCAACACGAGGCGATAGCACCTCACTTCTGGCTACATCATATTTGGCGGTGGTACTTACCATGCTTCTTACAAATTGGGCTAAGGCTTTAGCAATGCGGTCACTGGAAATGCTCTCATCACCAAAGGCATCGTTAAACAGTGCAGGATAGTATGTTTGGTTGGAAACTATTTCTTCTAGCTCTGCGAGGATCAGCCCCATTTCTATTGGATCTTGAAATGGCATAAGCACTTGTTCTTCTAAAGTTGCTGCTCGCTCGTCCCAAAAGAACGTGCCACTAAAGTAAAAACGCGCGTTAACAATACTCATTGAATGACGGCGGGTTAGTTCGCCATCAAAACCAATGCTTTGCACTCGCGGGTCTGAGAAGCCATGTTCCGCCAAGTGACAAGATGCGCAGGCTGTGGTGCCGTTGGCACTTAGCTTTTTATCGTAGAACAGTACTCGGCCTAAGGTGGCGCCAGCATCGGTAACGGGGTTGTCTACTGGTGTATTGTCAAACTCGATGGCCGCATGTTGAAACTGAGATTGCGCCGGAAAGTTGTTTTCAGTGTAGTGAGTGGGTAGGGCAATATTGGCGTAATTAAAATGCGCTTCGGGTAAGTTTAGCGCCGATTCTGGCTCGGTGATAGGAGGGGCAACTTCTGCATTGTCACCACTTGAGCTTGTTTCACCACCGCCACCACAAGCACTGAGTAAAAGTACCAAACCAAGTTGAGTCGTAAACTGTTTTATCATCACTGACGAGTACCTTAAAAATTCCTTTTTTTTAAACTAACAGCTGCAGTGTAAAGATGTGTAAACCTACCTAATCTCTGGCGATAGTGTGAGGTAATACTAGAGTCAACAACCCCTTAATTAGTTAAAGCACTTTACCGGGAGAGACACCAATAACACGCTTAAACGCTCGAGAAAACGCCGCTTCAGAGTTATAGCCGAGCTCTTCGGCCAGTTCTATTAACGGAACATGCTGTTGCTGTAAGCGCTGATGAGCGAGGTTCATTCGCCATTGAGTGAGGTAGTTTTTAACGCTGTTGCCAATGAGTTGGCTAAAGCGGGCAGAAAACCCTGAGCGCGACATACCACATTCTTGGGCTAGGCTTGCCACTGTCCAGCTTTTTTCTGGCTGGTGGTGAATCGCCCGTAAGGCGATGCCTATTTGTTTATCGCGTAATGCTCCCAACCAACCTTCACTGGCTTGTGGCGCTTGTTCAAGCCAATGGCGAATCAGCTGTATCACCAGAATATCGGCCAAGTGGGTAATGATGGTTTCCCCGCCAGGTTTAAGTTGCTGCGCTTCAGCGGTAATAAGGTCAAGGGTACTGGTAAGCCATTGTGGATGTTCTAACTCACTTTGGTGCAGGCTTAATACTGGCGGCAATTGCTGAATGAGTTGTTGCGCCGCCAGCTGGTCGAAGCCAAGCACACCACAGGTTACCTCTGTTAACTCGCCGCTTTGGTTAATCTCTAAGGTTTCGTATCTCTCACTTAGGCGTTTTACCCCAGACTCAAACAGTGGGGTGGGGCTTAGTTGAGGATTGCTCGTTAAGGTATGACCAAGTGTATGCGGTATTAATACCAAACTGCCTTGTTTTAGTTGTTGCGGAGCTTGATTGGCAATACACAACCAGCACTGGCCTTTAGTCACTATGTGAAACATCAACTTGCCAGGCAAAAGCGGCATAGAGATAGACCAGTCCCCGCGCAACACCGAGCGACAATATAAACCGCCATCTACCCGCAGTTGATGCAGCGTTTCTCCCAAAGGGTCGTTAGCAGTAGGAAAAAATACCGGATTGATGGACATAGCCCTTAATCTCGTTAATTTGGACGAATAGTTAAAAATTGTAGCTTTAAGGGCATTAAACATCCAGTTGCTTTATCAAATACTAAATAGGTGATTAACACACTAGGTCTTCAACAGATATTTAGGAGCACAAGATGACAGCAACCACCTTAATTATTGGCGCAAAAGGTAAAACCGGACGTCGCGTAGAATCGTTACTGCAAGCTAAAGGCATAAGTACTCGCGGTGTTTCCCGCTCAAGCTCTACAGCTTTTGATTGGCTCAAACCAGATACTTGGCTAGAGGCAATGCAGGGTTGCGAGTCTGCTTACGTAACTTACCAACCCGATCTGGCGGTTCCAGCTGCCAAACAACACATTGCGGAGTTTATCGTACAGGCTAAAAAAGCCGGCATAAAACACCTAGTGTTGCTATCGGGAAGAGGTGAGCAAGGCGCCAAGCAGGCAGAGCAGCAACTTATTAATAGCGGTTTAAAGTGGAATGTAGTGCGAGCTAGTTGGTTTTCGCAAAACTTTAGCGAGGGCTTTTTAATAGAGTCTGTTTTAGCTGGGCAAGTAGCTTTACCCGCCGCAGACGTGCTCGAACCTTTTGTTGATGTAGACGACATTGCCGAAGTGGCTGTAGCTTGTTTAACTAAACCTGCTTTAGCAAATACTTTGTTTGAAGTAACGGGCCCCGAATTATTAACCCTTCGCGACTGCGTGGCGCAAGTTGCTCAAGCACAAAATAAGCCCATTGAGTTTATCGAAATTAGCGTAAGCCAGTTTGTTGAAGCGCTAAAAAACCAAGGCATGCCAGCAGATATGCTATGGCTAATGAATGAGTTATTCGGGTCGGTAATGGATGGTCGAAATAGCCATTTATGCAAGGGGGTAGAGCAAGCTTTGGGGCGCAAACCTAAATCATTCTCTAGCTATGCAGCGGAAGCTCATGCATCAGGTGCTTGGCAGCTATAGTTTAAATCAGCGTCTCCATTAATAAGCGAATGCAGGGCATTCGCTTTTTCTTTTCTCTATAGCCTTTATTCGCTTGGCTAGTGCCTCGCTAAAAAATGAGAGACAGTTCAAAAACTTGCTTACTGATAACTGGGTCACTAGCTTGGCTGCAACTAAGCTGAAATGATGAACAAGTATCTCGTTAAATTTAGGGCACTTTTACTGTTTGTTTGCCCAGCTATGTTTGCTTTTGCGTTGCCATTTGTAAAACCAGTTTCCCAAACTGGCGATTTTTATGGGCAATTTAGCCAAGCTCAGGCTTACAATATTTTGCTAAATCAACAGGGTGAGCTGAATGATTACCAAGGCAAATATACCTATTTGTTTTTGGGCTTCCAGGGGTGTAGTCAGGCTTGCCCTCGCCAGTTACTCAATCTAGCAGCCTTAGCCGATGAAGCGGCATTACAGGGCGCCCAGTTTTTGTATATTGATTTGGTGATGTCTGCCCCTCAACAGGCCTTTAGCTCTGCGATGTTAAACAAGGTGGAGTTTCGTCAGGTTGCTGACTTTCAACAATCTATCGAGGTTTCACAACGCTTTCCAGGTTACGTCTCAACCAGTTTCGACCAGCAAGTTGTTGACCATTCAGCATACTTGTACCTGCTTAATCCTCTAGGTGAAGTGAGCTTGGTATATACCCAGCAAAACCTTGATATTAGCCAGGTAGTTACCGATTTTAAGTTATTGCAACAAGGTGATTTATTATGATTTCTAACTCTGCACAGCTAGCCGACAAGCAGGTGCTGTATATTCTGTTGGCTCATTTACCGGTAGTAGGGCTGCTGGTACCTATTGGTTACGCAAGCCATTCTTTTGCGCTAACCATGTCGGTGCTCATCTCTATTGTTGCCTTGCTTAACTACACGTATATGCGCGGCACTCGTTTGTCTTCTTGCATAAATGCCATGTTGCTGATGGTGTATTCCATGGTAATGATTCAGGCCCAACTGGGCCGATTAGAAATGCATTTTCATATCTTTGCGGCCTTGGCGTTTGTATTGATCTACAAAGATTGGTTACCGGTGGTGGCTGCAGCGGGTTTAATTGCAGTGCATCACTTGGTGTTTACCGCTTTGCAGCTAAATGATGCGAGCTTGGGCGGTATACCAGTGATTTTATATAGCACCGGTTGCTCCTGGGGAACGGCTTTTGTTCACGCAGCTTTTGTGGTGGTAGAAAGCGGGGTACTGATTTTTTACGCGATCAACATGGCTAAGGATGCGAAGGTATCGAATTCGGTTATTTTGGCCGTCGATAAGTTGGCCGAAAATAAAGACCTTACCGCTACTATTACCAGCAATACTGAGCACCCCACGGTGATTGCATTCAATACTTTAATAACCGAATTCAATGAGCTGTTTAGCGACTTAAAACAATCTATTGTGGATATAAATGATTTAGTGAGTGGGCTAAACCAGCAAAGTAGCGAAACCAAAGAAATTGTTATGCAGCAAATGCAGCAAAGTGATTCTGTCGCTAGCGCCTCTGTGCAGTTATCTCATTCGGCGCGTAACGTGTCTGATAACGCCAGCAATGCGGCAAATGCGGCGGAATCTGTAGAGACGCAAATTCAGTCTGGCTCAAAAGATGTAGATGAATCGGTAGCTGCTACGCAAACATTAAATAGCTTGCTTAGTGATTCGGAAGTTTATACCAGCCAACTAAATGAAAATGTTCAGGGAATTAATGCGGTTATTGAAGTGATTAAAGCGATATCGGAACAAACTAATTTGCTGGCCTTAAATGCAGCCATTGAAGCCGCCCGTGCAGGCGAGTTAGGGCGCGGTTTTGCGGTAGTGGCTGATGAAGTGCGGGCATTGGCAGCTAGAACCCAGCAATCGACTGGAGAGGTTAATCAAATCATCGATACCTTGCAAACTAACGCTTCGCAGGTGGTGGATTCAATGCAAAAAGGGTTGGTGTATTCCGATGAATCTAAAGCCAAAATTGAGTCTGGCGGTAGCACTCTTTCTCAAATTAATCAGAGCGTAAGTGATATGCGCGATGTGAATACCCAAATAGCTAATAGCACCACCGAACAAACCGATGCTTGTAACCAGATAGAACAAAGTATTAATGAGATAAGAGATAAAAACACCGTGTTAATTGAGCAAAGCCAGTTGCTTGCCGACACTGCTGAGAAAGTCGCTAATACCATGCTTTCGCTCGAGCAACGAGTTGCTTTGTATCAAACTCAGAAGTGATTTTATGGCAGGAGGCAAAGCTTAGTCCTTTGCCTTGTTTGCCTTGGTTGGGGCTGCGATTGGATATCAACAGGCTGGTAAAACAATTTACTCAAGTGCAACCATCTACACTGCTTTTTACACATTAATCGTAGGCGACGATAAACCTCGTAGTTTATTGTAAGATGGGTTCTATACCCCTATCGCTAGAGTAAACATGGACGTTAAACCTTACATAGATTATTTCGAAGAAATTGCTCATCTAGAAAGAGATAAGCAGTTTGACTTGTTAGAGCAGGCTTGTGAGCAGATTAACGCTTCCAGTCCTTTTCCAGTTTTTCCGCTAATTACCCATTTAGTACGTTTAGGTTTATTGTTGCTATTGCTTGGTGGCAGCTATTTACTCTTTGGTTTAACCATTTGGATCTTAGCCTTAGCCGGTGTACTGGGTTTGTTAGCTGCACGTGTAGTAAGCAGTGAAATAACCGACACACTTATTCGCAAGGCGCTTAAATCGCTCTTGCTTGAGTAAGGGTATATTGATTTATATCAAAAGCTTATGGCGCTTTATTGCTTAGCCTTTTCGGTTATTTCAACCTCAAGGAATAGAGTATGAACAAGTGCGGACAATGCAGGCAATTTACCCGAACACGTGAAAACCAAAAAGATCTTTGCGGAGCATGGGAACAGCCAACCATGGCTGATCGTCAAGCCTGCGATTTTTTTGCAGCTAAAAAAACTTCTAGTAACCCAACTTCCTTAGCGTCAGAGTCTGACAGCTAGCACTGGCAAGAGAGCTTAGCGTGATGTTTCCATTTATTGAGTCTAGCGCTGGCATTGTCTACAATGACGCACTTTTTACGTATTTCAGGTAGTTAACATGAGCGACAACAACGCTAAACCTGCTTTGCCAGATCATCTTGCGGGCAACCCTCGCAGCCCTTTCCATGTTGCAGAGTGTTTTGAGCACGATATTGGCATTAAACTTAATGGCAAAGAGCGCACCGACGTTGAAGAATACTGTATTAGCGAAGGGTGGGTAAAAATCCCTTCACCTAAAGCTAAAGACCGTTTTGGCCAGCCAATGCTCATTAAACTAAAAGGCGAAGTGGAAGCGTTTTATAAGTAGGCCCGCTACCACAAATCGTTAAGCCATAGTGCTGTTAAGCCATAACGCCTTAACTGTACTATGGCTTTTTTATTGGCTAAAGCAGCCGATAAAGATTAAAAGTGATAATCTGCATTTTATTAGCTTGTTCCGAATGAGGATAAGCTCTTAGATGAAAAAAATTGTCCTCAAAATTGCAGTGATATATTCAAAGAGAACTTAGTGCAACTATTTGAAACACCAAGGTTGGTTGTAAGGCCATTATCTTATCAAGATCTTACGGCTTTAGCTGAAATACTACGTGACCCAGAAGTTATGAAGTATTCAGTTCGCGGAGTCTGTGATGAAGACGCTACGCGAGCCTTTATAGGCTGGTGTTTAAAATGCTATACGTCTCATAGGTTTGGCCCATGGGCTTTGGTTGAGAAAATATCAGATAAGTTTATAGGCTTTTGTGGAGTTTCACCTGAGATAGTCAGCGGCGTTGAGGAGAGCAATTTAGGCTACCGTTTAGCATGTTCATATTGGCATCAAGGCTTTGCAACAGAAGCGGTTAAAGGTGTAATAGAGTATGTTTTCGAGCAAGAAAGCTGTGAATCTGTAGTTGTTCTTATCGAGCCAGAACATGCTGGGTCAATTAGGGTGGCAGAAAAGGCTGGATTCGTTGAATACAGTCTTCAGCAATTCCATAAGCGACCGGTGCGCTTGTATCGAATGACTCGTCAACACTGGAAATTGCGTAATTGATTGTCGTGGCGAACGGTGTCGCGAATTTTTATCTGTTGTCTATTAAGCGATGTGATTTGTTAAACAAGAATTGGTTGAATACAAAATGATGAAAAAGTACATCTTATTAACTTTGTTGAGTTTTTCGTTTGCCATTGGAGCAGCGGATGAACCTCTTGATTGTGAGAATGCTATTTCTACCTTCGACACTAATAAGTGTGCTGCTATTGAGTTGGAAGCGGCAGATGCAAAGTTAAGCCAGTATTTGCAAGCTAGCTTTAAGCACAATGCTTATGATCCTGAGTTGATCATTGCTATTAAGGCAGCTCAAACGGATTGGAAAGCTTATATGTCTTCTCATTGTGACTCTATTTATACACAATGGCGAGAAGGCTCGATTCGAGGTGTTATGGCTATTTCTTGTAAAACGGCCTTAACTAAGCAGCGAACTCACGATATTTGGTCAAACTTTTTAACTTATATGGACAGTACACCCCCAGTTTTACCCGAGCCTAAATAAGCTGCAGCTTTTCACCTTTATCTCAATCAGTTAACGCAAGCACCACCTTTACCTTCACCTCTACCCCGACCCCAATAGTGCCTCTGGCTTAAATGTTCTGTTGACCTAGGTAGAGTGTTTATTCTATCATTGCGGGTAGAATGAACACTCTACTTGAGAACATCAATGCTTGAACAACAAATTGCCGAACAACTTGAGCGGGCATTTAGCGATTATGGGTTTACCGAGCCTAGTGTGGCTAAGTTGCAAAAAGCCTCTGGGGTAAGCTTGCGAACCTTATACCGTTATTATCCTTCTAAAGAATCGATGGTAATTGGCGCTTTGCAGCATAGACATGCTCGTTATATTGAGCTGCTTTCAGCTGAGCAAACAAACTCGCGAAAAGACAATCTGTTAGCAATATTTAGGCAACTAGAACAGTGGATGCAATCTCAAGCACCCAGTGGGTGCATGTCGATGAGTGCTTTGGCAGCGTATCCCGATAACACTTTAATTAGTGAGGCAGTAAAGCAACATAAGCAAGATTTGTTAGCCCTGTTTGAAACGTGCTGTGGCGATAAAGCATTAGCCATGCAGATCTTTTTGCTGCACGAGGGGGTAAGCGCTGCTTGGCCGGTAATTGGTGCTCCCAGCTTTGAAGCTGCTCAACTCACTTTAGAACAACTTATAGGTAATTCGTAATGACAACTCTTCCAAATGTAATGTGTGCCGTGCATATGACCGGTCACGGAGATACCGATAAACTGAGCTATCGCAGCGATGTAGCAATGCCGATTATTGGCGCGCGTGATGTATTAATTAAAGTAGCCGCCGCCGGGGTAAACAATACCGATATTAATACCCGCATTGGTTGGTATTCGAAAAGTGACAAGGCCGATGACGCCTCTTGGTCGAGTGAGGCTTTGCAGTTTCCGCGTATTCAAGGTGCCGATGTGTGTGGCTATATTGTGGCCGTAGGCGAGCAGGTTGATGCAAGTAGAGTAGGAGAACGGGTACTTATTGAGCCTTGTTTAACGGAAGCGAATGGCAAAGCGCTAGAGCAAGCTTGGTACTTTGGCTCGGAGTGTGATGGCGGCTTTGCCGAATACACTAAAGTAGCGGCTAGCCATGCCTACAAAATAACCAGTAAATATAGTGATGCAGAGCTCGCGTCTTTTCCTTGCTCTTACTCTACTGCAGAAAACTTACTGACCCGCGCTAAGGTTAAACAGGGTGACAAGGTACTAATTACTGGTGCTTCCGGTGGTGTTGGTTCGGCGGCCATTCAATTGGCTAAAGCACGTGGCGCGTATGTGCTTGCGCTCACTAGCCCAAGCAAGCAGCAAATGATTGAAGAGCTAGGCGTTGATGAAGTGGTACTGCGCAGTGACAAGCTTAGCGATGTGATGTCCGCGAACAGTGTCGACGTAGTCATTGACCTAGTTGCGGGTAGTTTGTTCCCTCAGTTGCTTGAGGTTTTAAGGCCAAAAGGCCAAAAGGCCGTTACGCGGTATCGGGCGCGATTGGCGGAGCCATGGTGGAATTAGACGTTCGCACCTTGTACTTAAAAGACTTAAGTTTCTTTGGTTGTACCGTGATAGAGCCGGAGGTTTTTGGTAATTTGATTGCTCACATCGAGCAGGAAGATATCGCGCCGCTAGTTGCGCATACCTATCCATTAAAAGAGATAGTGGCTGCGCAAACCACCTTCTTAGAGAAAAAATTCTTAGGTAAAATTGTGCTAACGATGTAGCAAGCTACGCGCTACACATCTTGTTTTTCTATTAAACAAAGCGCTTAATTAAAAAGCCCTGAAGGAAAGTTGCTTCGGGGCTTTTCGGATCTGCAGAGCGTTACTAGCTTCTGAGTTAATGAGTTAAAGGCTTAAGTGCAAAATGGGGAAAGGCTTTCCCATGTCATCATGCGGAGAGCGGGATACAAGCTTAAATCCCATGTGTTGATAGAAACCTACCGCAGCTGGGTTTTGCTCATTCACATCTACTTTAGTGCAGTTTAAGGTGTCGATAGCATATTGCAGCAACAGTTTACCAATGCCTTGCTCTCGTGCTGAGTTGGCAATAAACAGCATTTCAATTTTTTCATCGTTAGCGCCAATAAAGCCAATAATAGCACCGTTGGCATCTTTAACGCAGCGCAGGGCTACAGCAGGAAAGGCCTGCTCAAGGATGATAGGTTTAAAGAACTCAATATCATCTTCTGTAATAAAGTCGTGAGTTACTCTCACCGAGTCTTCCCAAAGACTAAGCATTTCTGGGTAATCTTCAGCACGCACGTTTTCTGCAATCATTATTTTTCTCAGAGTATTTGAATCAATTTGAACGGCTAAAATAACCGTACTTTTTACCCGCCAATATTAGCAAATAAACAGCTATTAGAGATAAGTATCGTCTTTGGGCTAGGCTTATTTTTTAGGTGACTAGGCGTCGTAATTGGCCTTAACAAATTTGTTGCTGGTATGTCGTAAACCACTTTCTTCACTAACGCTTTTTAATATGAGTATTTCGTTATTTCGCAAGCGAAACCTTTGTTGATCCGCATCAATTCATCTACTGCACCGCTCTCATTCACACTAGGGCAACTATAAAACAAAAGCTAAAACCAAGGTCAAAGACCAAACACCCGTGGAGCGAGTGATGATAAACATCCCACAAGTAAAATTAGGTATTGTTGCGGTTAGCCGCGATTGTTTCCCACTTTCATTGTCTGAACAGCGCCGCAAAGCGGTGGCTGCAGCATGTACTGAAAAAGACATTGAAGTGGTTGAGCTACAAACCATTATCGAAAATGAAAATGACGTAGTGAAAGCCTTAGCTGAAGCCGAGCAAGCAAGCATTAATTCACTGGTTATTTATTTAGGCAACTTTGGCCCAGAAGGTCCACTAAGCATTATGGCGCAGCGATTTGCTGGCCCAACCATGTTTGTCGCTGCCGCCGAAGAAGCCACTGCGGGGCTTAAAGATGCGCGCGGCGATGCATACTGCGGCGTATTAAATGCTTCCTACAGTGCTGGTTTGCGCAACTTAGCTGTGCATATTCCAGAATACCCAGTTGGCACGCCAAGTGAAGTAGCCAAAATGATTGGCGATTTTGTACCGGTTTCTCGCACAATTTTGGGTTTACAAGGGCTTAAGATTTTCTCGTTTGGCCCACGACCACAAGATTTTGTGGCTTGTAACGCACCAATAAAAGCCTTGTTTGATCTTGGCGTAGAGATCATGGAAAACAGTGAGCTTGATTTACTGGATATCTATCAAGCTGCCGAAGGCCATGCCGACATTCCTAAAATTGTTGCCGAGATGGAAGCAGAACTTGGTGATAACAACCCATACCCAGATTTGTTACCAAAGCTTGCTCAGTATGAAGCTGCCTTGCTAGATTTTCATGCGGCTAATATGGGCGCGTCTACTTTTGGGGTGTTTGCCAATAAGTGCTGGCCGTCGTTTGAGAAGTTCTTTGGTTTTGTGCCATGTTACGTAAATGCACGTTTAGCCCAGCGCGGTATTCCGGTTGCTTGTGAAGTGGATATTTATGGTGCCTTGTCTGAGTACATGATCACCTGTGCCACTAACCACCCAGCCACTTTGTTAGACATTAACAACACTGTGCCACAAGACATGGTTGACGCTAACGCAGCGGTAATGGGTAACTATACGGCGAAAGATTTATTCATGGGCTTTCACTGTGGTAATACTGCGCCAAGCTGCATGAAAAATTCGCAACTTCGTTTCCAAAAAATTATGCATAGCTTAATGGAACCAGGCAAAGAACCCGATATCACTCGTGGTACCTTGGAGGGACAAATTAAACCGGGTGAAGTAACCCTATTTCGTTTGCAATCCACCGCAGATACTAAGTTGCGTGCCTACGTTGCGCAGGGTGACATTTTAGATATCGACCCACAATCGTTTGGTGCAATTGCTGCCTTTGGCATTCCTGAGATGCAACGTTTTTACCGCCATGTATTGGTTGAGAAACGCTATCCGCACCACGCTGGTATCGCTTTTGGTCATGTAGCTAAAACGCTGTACCAAGTGCTTAACTTATTGGGCGTGTCTGACATTGACTACAACCAGCCTGCTCAAGAGCGTTATCCAAACGAAATCCCAAGTGTGTTTTTGTAAACACCTAAATAGGTAAAAATTGTAGTCTTGAAAGCCGACCTTAGTCGGCTTTCTTGTTTGAATTCTCTAGCTTATATGAGCAGATATTAAACTGTAGAAAACCTCTAAATTTGCTTATAGTTAGCTTGTCCATTTGGTTCGGCGTAGGGATAAACTAATGAGCAAGCTAAGTAATCGTATAAGTTTTTTGTGGCTTTTGAGTGGTGTACTTGCAGCAATGCTTTTTATTGGTGAACTTAATGCGAAGCCTACTCACCACACCAGCCAAGATTACACCTTACAAGTAGAGGTCCTCACTCAACTGCCAGGAGTGCCTTGGGGCATGGCTTGGCTTAATGCCGATACATTGATTGTTACTTTGCGCCATGGTGAGTTAGTAAGTGTTAACCTTACTCAAGCTAAACAAGGGAAGAAAGCCTGGAAGAGTATTGCAGGTTTACCGGCAATTTGGGCACAGGGTCAAGGTGGATTGTTAGATGTTGTACGTGGACCCGATGGAAGCTTCTATTTTACCTACAGTAAGCCTCTCAATGGCAGCGGCGTAACAACCTTAGCTAAAGCGCAAATTAAGCAAAATGAATTTGGCCAAGTGATGATGAGTAACTGGCAAGATGTGCTCGTTACCGACTCTTCAGGTTCTACTAATCGCCATTACGGCAGTCGAATTGCGTTCGATGACTCTTATCTGTATTTCTCTGTTGGAGATAGAGGTGAGCGTGATAATGGCCAGAATACCGCTAACCATGCGGCCAGCATTATTCGACTTAACCTTGATGGTAGCCTACCAAGCAACAACCCTTTTGTAGCTAATAATAAAGTAGCCGACGCTATATATAGTTACGGTCACCGTAATCCTCAAGGTCTCGCTTATGATACAAAGCACCAGCGCCTATGGGCTATAGAGCACGGCCCGCGTGGTGGTGATGAGCTTAATCTAATTGAAGCAGGCGCTAACTATGGTTGGCCGATTACCTCTCATGGCAAAGAATATTGGGGGCCGCTAAAGGTAGGCGAAGCAGAAATAAAAGAAGGCATAAATTCACCCTTAAAAGTGTACGTTCCTTCTATTGCGCCTGGCTCATTAATGCTTTACTCCGGTGCTGCTTTTCCGGCTTGGCAAGGTGACTTACTAAGCGGTGCATTAAAGCTACAGCATATTAACCGCATCATTATGGATGAAAACGGTATGCCCGTTGGCGAAGAGCGTTTACTTGAAGACTTGAATGAACGAGTGCGCGCACTACTTAGCGATAGCCAAGGAAACATCTATTTTAGTGGTGATAGCGGCAATATCTACAAGCTTAGCCCTGCGCTATAGCTATGCCGCTTCGGCATAGCTGTTTAACAGTACTTCAGCCACTGCTTTAGCGTGTTTTGCTGATGCCGAATCGTTAGTGGTGTGAGCGCCTACTATCGCGCCGTCGGCTAAAATAGCGAGCTGTTTGGCAGTCTCTAAAGGTTGGGTAAGTGCTAACTCACATAACTGCTTTTCGATAAGTTTAATCACCAAATTTTTGTGTTCGGTGCAGGCAATATGTACCGGATTATCCGCTTGGTGGTATTCGGCAGAGGCATTAATAAACATGCAGCCAAAAAAGTTATCTGAGTTAATCCAACTATCAAGGGCATCAAAAAAGGCCATGATGCGGGCAAACTGTGGCTGGCACTGTTGCTGGGGAGCAAGCTGTTCAATGCTGTTTTCTAATAGCTCCAATAGCTGCTGATCACGCCGATACAAGCAAGCAACGATAAGATCTTCTTTCGATTTAAAATGGTTATACAAGGTTTTTTTGGCCACGCCAGATTCGGCCAAAATGGTATCAATACCCGTAGCTCTAAAACCGTGTTGGTAAAACAGCCCTTGGGCGGTGTCGATAAGTAAATCGCGTTTAGTACTGGCCATAATGTTTCCTGATTGCTTCGTGTTAAGTATACCGCTCTGTCTCCTGATTCGGCAAACTCTCTGGTTCACAAATTTTTCAAATTTAAATTCTCTTTTTAAAACAGTTTGTTAGCTGGATACTTAAATTTGTCTCTGCCCTTTGGGTGATATTTTTATTGACATAGACAGACTTGTCTCCTAATTTAAATAGCAAGTAGACAGACTTGTTTACTTTGCTAAGGCGAAGTCATCAGGTTTTGAGCCAAGAATGTTTAATCAACTAAGGATAAGGTTATGTTAAAGCTTTACGATTTCGAGTTGTCTGGTCACGCCCATCGAGTGAGATTGATGCTGGCTTTGCTAAAACTGCAGTATCAAAAAATTCCAGTTAACTTAGCGCAAGGAGAGCACAAACAAGCCGCTTTTCGCTCGATTAACCCTTTTACTCAAGTACCGGTACTAGACGACGATGGTCTGGTGATTCGAGATTCCATCGCTATTATCATTCACCTTGCCAACACCTATGCGCCGAGCTGGAACCCCAAAAACAGCGAACAACAAGCGCAAATTCAACAATGGTTGGCGCTAGCTGCACGCAACCTCGCCGAAGGGCCAGCTCGCGCTCGTTTAATTACGGTATTTGGCGCCAAGTTTGATCAAGAGGCAGTAATTGAAGCCAGCCATCAAATGTTGTCGATTATTGATGGTTTGCTTGAAGGTAAAGCGTGGATGGTGGGAGAGCGAGCCAGTATTGCCGACGTAGCATGTTACTCCTACATCGCTCATGCACCAGAAGGCAAGGTTGAGCTAGATGCATACCCAAATATTTTGCGCTGGTTAGCGAATGTAGAAGCGCTTGATGGATTTGTTGCAATGCAAAAAACTCCCTTAAAAGAAGCCGTTTAAGTTAGTGCAAATAGCTCGGTGTTTAGCGATGTAAACGCCGAGCTAGCCTAAAAATTGCTTAAACAGTACGCATTCAATCAATTACGACTCAAACATAGGAAAACAGCATGACCATAGAGCAACGCCTTCCACTACCGCCGTTTAATGCCGACACGGCTGCACTAAAAGTGCGCATGGCTGAAGATGGTTGGAATTCACGCAACCCAGAAAAAGTGGCTTTAGCCTATACCAAAGATAGCCAGTGGCGAAACCGCGATAGCTTTATTAAGGGCCGCGAGCAAATTCAGCAGTTTTTAAGCGAAAAGTGGGAAAAAGAACAAGCTTACCGTTTGATTAAAGAATTATGGGCCTATAGCGGTAACCGTATTGCGGTGCGATTTGCATACGAGTGGCAAGACAAAGCTGGCCAATGGTATCGCGCTTACGGCAACGAAAACTGGGAGTTTGATGAAAATGGCTTAATGCAAAGTCGTCATGCCAGCATTAATGACCTAGCAATAAGCGAAGAAGAGCGGCTGTTTCATTGGCCGCAAGGGCGCAGACCAGACGACCATCCAAGCTTGAGTGACTTGGGTTTATAACAAAGCAGGGGCGAAGTGTATTGCTCCGGTGTAATGATGTTGGTTATCGGGTGAGTTGGTGGTGTTGCAAAGGGGGCTTTGGCAGTGGTAGCTAAAGCCCAAAGCTTGAGAGGGAGAGTTTATGGCTGTTTTTCACAAAGGTGAGTTAAGCGTACAGCAACAGGTTGGAGTGGCCGATATCGCTAAAACCATTGGTGATAAAGCCATTCGAAACTATATGCCCGAGCAGCACCGCGAGTTTTTTAGCCAACAAGCTTTGTTGTATGCCGGCGTGCTAGACAATCAAGGGCACCCCTGGGCTACGCCTATTTTGGGCGAGCAGGGTTTTGTTAGCTCGCCCAATGCTACCACCTTGTCTATCGAGGCCAGAGCGCTAATCGAATACGCACAAGTTGCTCAATTGTCGGTGGGTGACAGCATAGGCTTGTTGGGTTTGGAGTTTACTACTCGTAGGCGTAACCGCGTAAATGGTTTGGTTGCGTACTCAAGTGAGCAAGCGCTGCGTTTTGAGGTTCAGCAAAGTTTTGGCAATTGTCCCAAGTACATTCAAAAGCGCGAGTTAAAGCCAAGTGTGTTTAACCATGCTTTTATGCCCAAAGCTGAAAACTTTCGCGAGCTGGCAGCAAATGATGTAGTGCTTGAGCAGGTATTAAGGCATTGTGACACCTTTTTTATTGCCTCTAGAGCTGCCGCGCTAAATAGTGAAGACAGCGATGGAGTCGATATCTCTCACCGCGGCGGTAAGCCGGGTTTTATTGATGTGGATAAGAGCAGTAACGGTAAAATGCCAAGCTTGGTGTTCCCCGATTTTTCTGGCAACAATTTATTCAATACCCTTGGCAATATAGTGGCCGACCCAAGAGTGGGTTTGTACATACCAGACTTTGAAACCGGCTATAGTTCTTGGATTAAAGGCAAGGCATCAATCATTTGGGATGTGTCGCAGGTAAAACCTTATCCGGGCGCACAACGTTTTGTACAAGTCAGCATCGAGCAATGCCTCAGCTTAACCACGCCTACCTTAGTACAAAATTCAGATGTAGAGTTATCGCCAGCTTTGCAAAATTTGTCTTAAACCGTGTCTAGTGGGCTAGCCACGCCATCGGCACCCATATTAAGTACATGGGTATAAATCTGAGTGGTTCTAATATCACTGTGACCTAACTGGGCTTGAATGGTGCGAATATCTGTACCTCGTTGCAATAAATGCGTAGCAAAAGAGTGGCGCAAGGTATGGCAAGTGATAGGTTTACCAATATGCGTTTTTGTTCTGGCAGCCTTAAGGGCTTTTTGAATACCGCTTGGATCTAGATGATGGCGGCGAATGCAGCCATCGTTGGGATCTTTACTTAACGAGTGCGAAGGAAACAAATAATGCCAAGCAAAGTCGTGTGGGGCAGCTGGGTACTTCTTAGCAAGAGCATAAGGTAAATATACGCCGGCATATTCATTTTTTAGCTTGTCACTCTGATAGTATTGATAAGCAACAGTAATTTGCTTTTGTATTGCCGTAACCAGTGACTTTGCCAGTGTCACACGCCTATGCTTACCCCCTTTGGCGTCCCATACTTCAATACCGAAATAGTCAAAATCAATATCTTTAATGCGTAAACGTAACATTTCGGTTTTTCGCAGGCCGCTGCCGTACATTAGCTGTGCCATTAATACATGTGGTGGGGAGAGTGCATCTATTAATGCGGTAACCTCGTGACGAGTAAGTACAACAGGTAGTTTGGCTTGGCGCTTGCTATGGCGAAAGTCTAACTGTAGTGATAAAGGTTTCTTAACAACCTCTTTATAAAGAAAAACTAAAGCGTTTAGTGCCACTGCTTGGCTTTGCGGAGCCAAGTTTCGTTGATTGGCTAAATGGCTGAGGAATTGCTCAACTTCATGATTGTGTAAGTCGCTCGGGTGTTTTTTGTGATTAAATAAAATAAAGCGTTTTATCCACTGTTGGTAGCTGCGAATAGTGGATTCCCTAAAACGTTTGGTTCGCATTTTTTCTTCTATGTAGCTGAGGTAAGGCGAGCTCATAGCAATCCCTTGTGCTGTTTTTTTATACAGTATTGATGCGATTCCTACTTTCTACAAGTGTTTGCATACTTTCATGCTGATGTTTTTGTTACTTTTCGAGCTAGGTGGCTGATGTACCTTAGGAAAGGTGATAACCTTGTTTTTATCAAATGTATGATAAGAGGAAAAACTCCGTGTTTAAACAAGGAATTTTTCCTATTAATAAACTGTTAAGTCTTAAAAGAGAATTATGAGTCATGCCTAAAGAATGGATAGATGTCATAGATACTGCAGTAAAAATAGGCTTAGGAGCATTGATTTCTGGCGGGTTCACCTACTTGGGGCTGAAGTTTAAATCTTCTTCTGAAAACAAGCGTTTCATGCTTGAAAACAAGGCAAAAATCCTTGAAGAAGTTGCGTCTGAAATCCACGATTATTTGATCGCGTGGCGCTATTACATATCGATTATTTCTGGAATTGCGCGCCGAAAAATGATGAACGACGAGGATGGTTCTGATTTTACCAAGGGACAACTGGAGTCCATAGCTGAAAGAAATGACATTTTAGTCGAGTCTTGGCCAAAGAGAGAGTCTGCCATATCCAAGCTTACCCTTCTGAAAGGCAATAAAGTTGCAGAGATTATAATGCAGTGCAATGAGCTCGAATCAGAATTAAGGAGTCAAATTATCTTTGATAAAAAGACACCTCTCTACGAGGACATAAAAGATTACTCAAAACGAGTAAAAGAACATGTTGCATTAGTAAATTCTGAGCTGGCAGATTTTTATGCCACACTGGAGACTTAACAAATCAATCAAAGTCGCCTTCGGCTGGACGCGCTAACGCGCGCCCTTTATTGAGGCGTTATGCATTAAGGAGGCAGCGTGGTAACTGGTAATGCAATACATAGAACATTTCAAATTATGGTTGGTCAATCAACAGGAACTTGCTTCACAGTCGATGTAGATGATAAGCAATATATTGTAACTGCAAAGCATGTAATAGAGTCTATTTCTGATTCAGCAACAATTTCAATATTTCATGATAACCAATGGAAGCCTATTGATGTAACTCTTGTTGGCCACTGTAAAGGTGATATCGACGTTTCAGTTATGGCGACTACAGCACTCTTATCTCCATCTTTAGAGCTTGAATCATCTATGGATGGAATAATGTATGGTCAAGATGTTTATTTTCTTGGTTTCCCATATGGGATGGTTACTGATGCAGGTGTAATAAATAATGACTTCCCAATGCCATTTGTAAAAAAAGCAATAGTTTCAAATATCACTTCTACTGCGTCAAAAACTGAATTAATTTTTTTAGATGGACATAACAACCCAGGGTTTTCCGGTGGCCCTGTGATATTTGTAGATCAATCTAATAAAAAGCAAAAAGTCGCTGCAATTATCTCTGGCTATAGGTTTAAGGAAGAGCCTATTTACCAGAATGGGCTGGAAGTAAATCTAACATACAAATACAATACTGGTTTGATAATTACCCATGATATTAAGAACGCGATTGATTTAATTAAGGCAAATCCAATCGGATGTGTAATTAATGCATAACAAGGCATTTAAACGGACAAAAAACCGTTGGTTTTGTTCGTGCCTCGCAATTATAACCAACTGTTTTTAGCCGCTTAATGCGGCGTTAGGCTCCCAGGAGGGTACAAATGAGTGAAACAGCGGGTACCATTATAAAGCTACTGGCAGCCCTTACTTCACCAAAGGCATGCGTTAAGTACATAACAGTTGCAGTGACTTTATTGATCTCTTGGAAATACCTTGAGCCAGTTATCTCAGAGACTCAAATATCAAAAGAACAACTGTCAATTGTTCTGCTCCTACTTGGTGTAGGGTGTGGCTCACTTGTAGGACAAGCAATATCTTGGGCTACTGAGTTCTTATGGAAACAGCATAAGTCAAAAAAAGAAGCGGCGCTTAAACAAGAGATGGAATTAGAAGAGGCCGAGCGTGAAAGAATTGAGAAAGAAGAAAAGGAAAAGTCGCTATTAACAAAGATTCAAAGTTCGTTTGAGCATTTACATTTCGAACAGAAAGCCACCTTAAGAAAGTTAACCCTGAAAAATGAAACTCTAGATATGTCTGAGTCAAATAACTCAGCGCTAGAGAAAAATGGATACATTCAAAGGCTAGTGCATGTCAGGGTTGCAGATTACATGACCCAAATTAATCCCCTAATCAGTAATTTCATTAAAGAGCAATGGTTAGCCGAAAAAGAATCAAAGGTAAAATCGTTCCTAGAATATAACGATCATGCAGAGAAATTGCTTGAGTTACTTGAGGAAGAAAATCAGGACAAGGACTTTCCTGTTGATAAAGAAGTACTGAAAAGCACTTCACGTTACTCAGAGGGTGTTCGGGGGCAAGATGACGATAGTGAAAATAGCACAGGCTATTGGGTGTGGTTCGAGGACTATCTTTTAGATGAGTTCGAGAAAAAGACTGGGAAATCGTATGTTGATGAAGCTTTTATATCCTTGCAGAGAATTACTGACGATGAAGTCACAGCCTAACAAGCGCATGTTGTCGGACTGGTTTTCCGCTGCGCTCCAAACCAGCCGCAAATACGGTCGTTATGCGGCCTCCCGTTATTTGATGGGATTCTGCATCCTGTGACGATAGCTTCTGAGCTCGTTAATGTCTGATATTTATTTGTAATTTCACAAGATTGTTAGGGAATTACTAAGATAATAAGTGAGAGTGAGGCATGAAAATATCTCCTATAATTACATTCTTAATGTTCTGGCTGTATTTTAGGGAGGGGGAGAATGCAAGGTGCTAAAAGTGACGCTACAGGTCGAACAATCTTTGATTTACTTAGTAGACTTGGACCTTTCACTCTTGGAGTTGTTATCGTAACTCTAATAATTCTTTGTACAGTTGTTTTTTATAAATCTGAGCCTGGAACAGAAACATCTTTCTTCGGGATTAAATTTACAAAGGCAAGTGTTGACCTTGAAAAAGAAATTTCAATGCTATTAAAAGCAGAAAGAGAAGATTTTGAAAAAGAATTGAAGTCGTTGAAAGCCGTTGTCGAGGATAAGGTTAAGCTGGTCGCACAACAGAAAAATGAAATATCATCTTTAGAGTTAATTGTGAGAGATAATCAAGTTGTAATAGATGACTTGACAGAGAAACTTAATAAGCTGCTTCCATATGAATCTGACGATATAACTAACAAATTGTCGTTATTAAATAGTTATCTTACTTTTCGACCTGAGGTGAATAATGAAGTTGTTACAAGTTTTAGATGGGAGCAGAGTACATGCTCCATCCATATGGAATATAAAGGATATGTAAAGTACAATAGAGAGAGGCCACTCTGTGAAGGTGAAGTTCCATTAAGATTAATAGTTAACCCGAAGCGAACGGATACTCTTGAGGTAGTAGTAGGGATAGCTAAATACAATTTTGTAATGTGTAGATTAGAAAAAGGAAAGTCTGAATATGAGAGGGTGTCTTTATTATTCAATACCTCTGCTGAGGCAAGTAAAGGGTTTGAACTTATTCAATCGCTCAAGTTGCCACCACACTGTGCGTTAAATTAATCCAGCATCATAACAAGGCCATTAAGTCGGATTCGTAACAGTTGGCTCAGTTTCGCTTCGCTACACATTATAGCCAACTGTCACACACCGCTTATGGCAGCGTTATAAGAAATTGAGGTATCGGTTGAATCAGATTATTAAGTTAGTTCCAGTTCTATTTGTTTTGAGTATTCCTTCATTATGCTTTGGAAAGGAGCTATGTTTCGATAATAGCT
>NZ_JBTWEN010000011.1:0-127513 GCF_056958115.1 Agarivorans sp. D1326
GAAAAATCCTGCCTTATTCTCGAGTATTTTTCCTGCGTTTTTTTGAACACTTACTTAGTGTGATTGGTATAAAACAAAAAACGAGAGCAAAAGCTCTCGTTTTTATATCTGCTGGGCACAACTTTTACATTTGGCTTTGTAGGTAATTCTCTAAGCCAATTTTCTTAATTAAGCCTAACTGCTGCTCTAACCAATAAGCGTGATCCATCTCGGTATCATCAATCAGGGTTTGCAACATGTTACGTGTTACGTAATCTTGCTTAAGCTCGCAAAGGGCCATCGCTTCTTTTAGTAAGGCATCAACTTCATACTCAACTTTTAAGTCATTCTCAAGCATGCTTGGTACATCGCTACCAATACGCAAAGGCTCACGCTTACTTAAGTCTGGTGTACCTTCTAAGAACAAAATACGTTGAATAAGCAATGAGGCGTGACCTTTCTCATCATCAAACTCGTGATCGATGCGCTCATATAACTTATTAAGGCCCCAGTCTTCATACATGCGTGAATGGATAAAGTACTGATCCATTGCTGTTAGTTCATTCATCAACAGGCGGTTTAGCACATCAATGACTTCATTATTACCTTTCATTAGTCATCTCCTTCGGTAATTTGAGCAGCTAAATAGTTTTCTAGGCCCATTTTTTCAATTTGATATTGTTGAGTTTCAATCCAATCAATATGATCTTCTTCGTAATCTAAGATTTCTTCTAACAAATCTCGACTAACGAAGTCTTTAGCTAGCTCACATTCGGCAATAGCTTGTTTAATGATTGGCAACTGCTCTAACTGGAAGTCCATATCACATTGCAGCATTTCTTCGGTGGATTCACCAATGCGCAATACACCCAACATGTGGGCATGAGGTAAACCTTCTAGGAACAAAACTCGCTCCATTAATTTGTCGGCTTGCTTCATATCCTTAATCGATTTTTTATAGTTACGCTCATTCAGCGCATCAAAACCCCAGTTTTTATACATTCTGGCATGTAAAAAATACTGGTTAATCGAAGTAAGTTCTGAAACTAACACCTTATTTAACAAAGCAATTATATTTGGTTCGGCTTTCATTACTGCGCTCCAAGCTGCCAATTTGAGGTATCGAAAAAGTATACACCCTAACTAAGCTCGCTGCATAATATATTTACATTTCATTAACTTACAGTAAAAAGAATGACAACCATTATCATTAATATTTAAATTTAGTGTGCGATTAAGTGACCAAAATTAAAATCAATTTACCGATCACACTCTTTAGTGATTGTTTAAAAAAACAGCAGTCAATATTGATCTAAAACAAATTCTAAAATTCAGTGTTTACTCAACATTTAGTATAATTACATTGAATCAAACTCCAGGGATGGCTAAACACAAGTGAGGTCACTATGTTCTTTGGATTCTTAAAAACACTCTCAAAAGCTAGCCTTATCGCAATCTCTGTATTTGTCATTTTGCTTTGTCTAAAGCTGTCATCTCAATTCGCTATAGACCTTTTCCAAGCAGCACTTTAGTCATGCGTAAACTAATGGCGGCTCAACTCTAAAGATCCTAATTGGCGCATTTGCTGGCGAATCCACGAGATTCGCTGGCTCATAAATGCACTGTTGGGGTTTAGTGAGTAACGATATGGACTTGGCAGCAAGGCTGCCAAGCTTGCCGCCTGACGAGCACTAAGTTGTGATGAAGACAAAGCGAAGTAATGCTGACTAGCCGCCTCTACGCCGTAAATACCAGGACCAAACTCAGCAATATTTAAGTAAATCTCGATGATTCTGGATTTAGGTAGGTTCAACTCCAGCAAACCTGCAAAGCCAGCCTCTACTGCCTTTCGCCAATAACTCTGACTAGGCCACAACCACAGATTTTTGGCAGTTTGTTGAGTAATAGTACTACCGCCCCTTAATCGCCCGCCTTGTTGATTGCTCTTATACGCTTTCCAGATAGCTAAAAAGTCTACGCCATAGTGCGACAAAAACCGCTGGTCTTCAGCGGCAACCACCGCCAAGGGCATTGATTTGTTGATATTAGCTAATGGTATCCATTGGTGCTGTATTTGCTCAGGGTATGAAGCAGGGGGGAACCAAGCACGGTGTAAGCGCCAAGACCAAATTGGCGGGTCGATCCAACGTAAGGCTAACACCATTAACTCAGCAAACAGAGCAAGTAGCAGAAAGCCTTTTAGTAAGTAGAGCAAAAAACGTTTAATCAACGACGTAAACAATCATATTTGTGATGCTTCACCTTAAGATAAGCTAGGCTTTATTGCTAGCTTCTCTAGTCTCTTTAACTATTCCGGCGGCTTCATTGCGAGAAAAAAGGTAGTGCACGCTCAAACCTAAACTTAGGCCCCAAAACGCGCTGGCAATGCCAAACAAGTTGACCGATGAAGCAGTTACCAAAAAAGTAATGGCGGCCGCCTCTCTTCCCTTTGTGCAGTTTAAAGCAGTTGATAAACTGTTTGCGATGGTACTAATCAGCGCTAAACCAGCAATAGCCACCACCAACTCTTGAGGAAAAGCGGCAAACAAACTCACCACCGTTGCCCCCAGCAAGCCCACCAGTAGATAAAACACTCCAGCCCATATCGAGGCATAATAGCGTTTTGTGGGATCTTCATCGGCCTCCTTGCCCATGCAAATTGCAGCAGTAATGGCCGCCAAGTTAAAAGCAAAGCCTCCAAATGGCGCTAGCAGTATCCCGGCGACGCCTGTCCAAGATATCAGTGGAGAAACTGCAGGCCGATATCCATTGCCATGCAAGGCTGCAATACCAGGCATATTTTGTGAGGCCATGGTGACCACAAACAAAGGCAAACCTACACCTAAGATTGCTTGCCATGAGAATGTTGGACTAATCCACACCGGCATAGCTAACTCTAAAGTCACCGACGATAACTCCAGTAAACCCAAGTAAAAAGCTGCTGTAATGCCTACCAGTAAGGTAATCAGCATAACGTAGCGTGGGGCATATAATTTGCCGATTAGGTAGCAGGCCACCATACTGGATACCAATATCAATTGGCTCTCTAGTGATTGAAACAACTGCAAACTAAATTGCAATAACACTCCAGCTAACATCGCAGAGGCCACTGATTGTGGGATCCAACGGATCAGCTTATCCATCAACCCACTTAAACCCACTAAGGTTATTAATAGCGAGCTAAACAAAAACGCACCAATCGCTTGATTAACCGAGAGCCCAGATAAGCTAGTCACTAGCAGTGCTGCGCCAGGCGTAGACCAAGCAGTAAGAATCGGCTTTTTGTGATACCAAGAAAAGCCGATACTCGTCGCCCCCATCCCAATACCTAAAGCCCACAACCACGAACCAATTTGCTGTTCGCTAGCTCCTGCCGAAGCAGCAGCTTGAAACACAATAACGGCTGAGCTGGTATAGCCCACTAATACTGCGATAAAACCAGCCGACACTCGAGATAAAACAAACCAGTCACGCATAGCTACTCCTTGGCTTAACTGTAAATTCCTACTCACGCCGTGCGCTATAGCGCACGCACTGGACAAGCCTAGCACTTGTGCGCTATAACGTACAAGACTAATTTTTCAACTAGTAGGTTATTTTGCTGGCCTTAAATCAATATCTCGCGGCAGCGCTCAAACAGCAGCGCAAAGACAAACAGTGGAGTTTAGACACCGCAGCCAAACAAACCGGTGTGAGTAAAGCCATGTTAGGACAAATAGAACGTGGTGAATCTAGCCCCACTATTGCCACACTGTGGAAAATAGCAGGAGGTTTTAATACTTCCTTATCAACCTTTTTAGAGCCAGAACTTGCAGAACAAGCCCAGCCAGAAATTCGCAGCGCAGATCAACTTCGCCAACAACCCGCCAGCGATGACATGCTTGTAGCAATTTTATTCCCTTACGATGAAAAGTATGGTTTTGAGATGTACGAACTCACCTTGTTAGAGAACTATCAGCGAGTATCGGAGCCCCACGAAGCAGGAGTGAGTGAACATGTCATTGTGACCAGTGGGGAGATGGAAGTATTGGCAAATGGGCAATGGAATAAACTCAGCCAAGGACAAGCGTTGCGCTTTGCTGGCGATAAACCTCACGGCTACAGAAACTTAAACAAGCAAGCGGCGGTGTTTCATTGCTTAATTCACTATTCTCGCAATAAATCTCAGCAGAACTAAATTCAAGGCTTGAAACGAAAAAAGCCTGCTAAATTTAGCAGGCTTTTTAAAGATGGTGCCCGGAGGCGGAATCGAACCACCGACACGAGGATTTTCAATCCTCTGCTCTACCGACTGAGCTATCCGGGCAACGGCGGCTATTAAACGTTTTTAGCCGAAACAAGTCAACCGCTTTTTCGCAATTAAGGTTCGAGTGCTTACAAAGCGAGCAAACTAAATAAAAAATCAGCACTTTTAGTGGAGCCTTTATCTACAGCAGCTTCAGCGCTAATCAACCGCATTAAATTACTCGGTATTTACATCTCTTCACTCAGTGAAGTAAACAGTAATAGCAGATGGCATAATCACTTAAAGTAGTACATTTTAACCTGTCGCCAATCAACGACATAATTTAGCGCTTTATTTACAATCACTTAAATAAGACATAAAAAACCATGGCAATGTCGATACTTGACCTTGCAAGGCTTGCCTATAAGCAGTGATTGTTATAATGTAACGCTCAAATTTTGTGGGTGTATTTCGCTCATCAGCTAAGTTCTATTTCGGTAAAGCATGTCTACAGCCAATTATATACAACGTGTCAGTGACTACTGTAGCCAAAATAAGCTTAAGTTCACGCCAAATCGTGCAGCAGTGTTGGCTATTCTTCATCAACATCAACAAGCACTTAGCGCTTACGATATTTTGGCTAAGCTGCAACAACAGCAACAAAACACCAAGCCTCCAACGGTATATCGCGCTTTAGATTTCCTACTGCAATATCACTTCATTCAGCATATTGAATCAAGTAGCCGTTACATCATTGGCCACCAGCATGCCCCATTTACTCCACAACCCTTGCTTATTTGCACCGACTGTAAATCTGTCACTCAAATAGGCTTGTCTGAATCATTAAAAATTGAATTGGACCAGTTTGCCGGACAGCAAGGCTTTAAATTGCATTCACAAAGTTACGAATTCCAAGGGCTTTGCTCTGGTTGCCAACAAGGGCAAGTGTCGTGAATAGCACCACGAACCAGCAAAAGTCGCTCACTAGTATTAATACAATAACAGCTGCGTTAAGACAGCGTTCATTAGGTAAAAGATTGTATGTTTAACAGTAAAACTCGTTTGTTTGGTCGCCCTAGCAGGCTTCCCAACAAACATTGGCAGCTCATTATTGCCTGCGGTGTACTCGTGGGCATTGCCAGTATTTGGCCTAGCTCCAAACAAGTAAGTACCAATAGCCGTCAGCTTATCGAATTGCCGCAAAACGACTTTAAGTCAGAGTCCGATGGCATCACTTTTAGCCTGGCTAGTCGCTCCAATGAAGCCATCGATATAGTAAAGCAGAATACCCAAGATGAGCCCAGTGCCGAGCAGTTTAGACAAGCTGCTGAATCGCCAGTTGTGGCAAAGCAAAACACCAACGAGCCAACACTCGCTGCTGCAAAAACAGAGCCTGAACAAGCTGAGGTTGGAGGCGAACGCAGCTATCAATACACTATTGAGAAGGGCGATACTTTAGGTAAAATTTTCACTCGCTTTAACATCGACCAAACCACTATGTATCAAGTACTAGAGGCGGATATTTCGGTACTAGCTTTAGATACCTTAAGTCCTGGTCATGATCTTACCTTTACCATTGACCACGACCAACAACAATTATTGGCCCTACAACTTGCCTTTAATCCGGCACAAAAAATCATCTTTAAGCGTGTAGATGCAAGCAGCTTCGAATACGAAACCATTAATATTGAAGGGCAATGGCAGAAACAAGCCATAGCAGGCACCATTGAAGGTAGCTTTTACGTATCAGCCCGAAAAGCTGGTTTAAGCCCAAGTGAAGTAGAGCAAGTAGCGCAAATGTTTAAAGACAAACTGCGTTTTTCTCGTGACTTTAGAGCGGGCGATGTTTTCCAAGTTGTACGTAATCGCCAATACATCGATGACGAACTCACCGGTCAAAGTGAAATTAGTGCAGTACGTATTTTTAACCGAGGCAACGAATACAGTGCTTATTTGTTTAGCAATGGCAACTACTATGACAAAGATGGCGAAAGCCTAGCGCGCGCCTTTATGCGAGTACCGCTTAAAGGTGCTCACCGGGTCACCTCTGGTTTTAATCCACGTCGTAAGCACCCTATTACCGGACGTATCTCGCCACATAACGGTGCCGATTTCGGCATTGCTATTGGCACCCCTGTTCTAGCCGCTGGCGATGGCGTAGTAACACGAGTCGAGAATCACCCGTATGCGGGTAAATACATCGTGATTCAACACGGCGGTAAATATCGCTCACGTTACCTACATTTAAACAAATTTAAAGTTCGCAAAGGGCAACGAGTCACTCGTGGCCAAGTGATAGCAGACTCTGGCAATACAGGTCGCTCAACAGGGCCCCACCTGCATTACGAGTTCCATATTAACGGCCGAGCGGTTAATCCAATGACCGCAAAAATCCCCCTCGCCTCTGCCATTGATAAACAAGAGCGTGCCGAGTTCGACCAGCTGGTTAGCAATATGAATGATTTGATTGCGGCAGGCTAAACCACTTCGCTTCCCCCTTTAAAAACGGACCTTAATTGGTCCGTTTTACTTTTCTTTACGTTTTATTACAGATTGCTGGCAATCAAAAGAGGCTATTCGCGGTCTAATAACATGTACAGCTTGTTAGGGGTATTTTATGAACCGACTTACATTGGTGTTGTTGCTGCTTATTCCAGTGTTGCTCTCAATCTCTATTGCCAGTCAATTACACAAAGGTGTGGCGCTAAATTCATCGCTATTTTCTTCGCAAACTGATTTGCCAGAAAGCCATAACACCCAGCCAATACTAGCTAGCAAGGATAATAGCTAGCTCAACACTAAACATGCTAGCTTCTGAGTAAAGCAGTGGTGCCTACTGTTCCTTATTAACACTTCTCACAATGTCAGTTTTACCCTCATAGTTGTCATTTATGACTCTGTTAGCCAACCAGCACCAATCCGATAATAGCCTCACTGATTAAACGCAATTATATTAAAAGGCTAACAATTATGACCACTGCCCTGTTAATCATCGATCTACAAAATGACTATTTCCCTGAAGGCAAATACCCGCTTTGGAATACCTCAAAATGCTTGCAGAACATTCAATCTGCGATAGCAAAGGCTACAGAGCAACAGATGGAGCTTATTCATATTCAACACATTGCCGACCCAGCATTGGGGCTCGCCCCGTTTTTCAATCAAGACTCAAGCGGCGCAGACATTCACCCAGAGATCTTAGCGGCAGCTCCACAAGGCAAAGTGATAGTGAAAAGATTTGCCGACAGTTTCGAGCAAACCGAACTTAATCGTTACCTACAACAACAAGGCATAGATAAGCTGCTAATCTGCGGCATGATGACCCAAAACTGTATTACTCACACAGCCTTATCGAAAGCAGCCGAGGCTTATGAAGTATCCATTTTGGCGGACTGCAGCACCACGGTAGATGAAATGCTACACAACATTGCCTTACATGCCTTGTCTACCCGAATTCCACTATTAAGCCTTGAGCAAGCTTTTTAAGTTGCGGCTACGTGAAGACTTAGTCATCAAATAATATGGTAGCGCCGCTCTCGGCGCTGCCTACCAAACGCCTAAAGGGATTAAATAGCTCTCTGCCACAACCCTCATCTTGTTTGGTTTTGCTGTCGGCGACAGGCTCTCGTTGCAGTAGTTCTTGCTCGCTAACTTGGCAGTCGATGCGTCCTTTAATCGCATCTAAGTAGATCATGTCACCGTCTTGTACTTTGGCCAGCAAACCGCCTTTGGCCGTTTCTGGACTTAGGTGCAGCGCGGCGGGAATTTTACCTGATGCGCCCGACAAGCGACCATCGGTAAGCAGTGCCACCTTAAAACCTTGTTTTTGCAAGTTGCCCAATACTGGCATCAATTTATGTAGCTCTGGCATTCCATTGGCTGCTGGCCCGTTATAACGCACCACTACTACAACATCTTGGTCAAGCTTACCTTGTTGATACGCTTCTACCACGTTGTGCTGACAATCAAATACTTTAGCTGGCGCACAAATAACTTGATGCTCAGCCTTAACTGCACTGGTTTTTATTACTGCCCGCCCCAAGTTGCCGCTTAATACCTGCAAGCCACCACTGCGATTAAACTGTTTGCCGTCTGCTGCAATCACATGGTTATTGTTGCTGGCCTGTGCTGGCCCCCACTTTAGCTCTTCGCCTACTAAAACAGGTGACTGTAAATAATCACTTAGCTTTCCATAGAGAGTAGTGGCATCCATATGCAGCAAGTCTCGTTGCGCTAACAAACGCAGCAAACAAGGCACTCCACCTGCTTGCTCAAAGGCATTAATATCTGCTGGGCCATTAGGGTACATGTTAGAAAGTTGCGGCACTACCTCGGCAAGCTGCGCAAAATCATCCCAATTAATGATAATGCCGGCACAACGGGCAATCGCTATCATATGTAAGGTGTGATTAGTGCTGCCTCCAGAAGCCAACAAAGCCACTAAACCATTCACAATGGCTCTCTCATCGATAACTTGATACAGCGGGCGATAAGCTGAGCCTCCGCGAGTAATTCCCACCATGTGACTAAGCAAATGTTGATTAAGCCTATCTCTAAGCGCGGTATTCACATTAACAAAGGCGCTACCCGGTAGCATTAAACCCATAGTTTCAAATACCAGTTGATTAGTATTGGCAGTACCGTAGAAAGTGCAGGTGCCGGGCGCATGGTAGGCTTTGTTTTCCATCTGCTGCAGCGCCGCTTTGTCCACTTCTCCAGCAGCATGCCGTTGGCGAACCACCACCTTTTCATCATTGCTAATACCACTTGGCATTGGCCCGCTGGGCATAAAAGCAGTTGGCAAATGGCCAAAAGACAAAGCTCCCATTAACTGCCCTGGGGCAATTTTGTCGCAAACCCCTAATAAGACGCAGGCATCAAACCCTTGATGGCTCAAACCAATGGCAGTGCTTTGGGCAATAAGGTCACGTGAATACAGCGATAAATCCATGCCCTCTTGGCCTTGAGTAACGCCATCACACATCGCTGGTACACCACCAGCAACTTGCGCGCTATGGCCAAGTTCAGCCATTTTTTGCTGAATCAACTGAGGGTATTGAGCGTAGGGCTGGTGAGCACTTAACATATCGTTGTAGGCAGTAATAATAGCCAGATTTACTTTGGTAAAATCTAGCAGGCGGTCTTTTTGTTGCTGACCACAGGCAGCAATGGCATGGGCTAAGTTTCCGCAGCTTAAATGTGCCCTTGCGTTCCCCTGCTCAGCTTGTTTTTCCATTCTTTGAACATAATCGCTGCGCAAGCCTTGGCTGCGCGCAATAATGTTTTGGGTAACGTGTTTGATAGTGGGATTCATTTCAACCTCAATTAAGCGCGGGCTTGCGACTAATACTATTAATACAACGTGCTAGTACCTGCTCTAGGTTAGCGTCAATTTCAATCGGAATAACATCAGCTTCGGCAGAAGAAGGGGCTTCTAAGGTGGCAAATTGGCTAGCTAATAAGTGCTGTGGCATAAAATGATTACTGCGCCGCTCTAGCCTTTGCTGAATTAGAGTTTGTTCACCTTTTAAGTAGATAAACACCACTTTATTGCTTACTTGGCGCAATAGATCTCGGTAAGATTTCTTTAATGCAGAACAAACAATGACTACCGTTTTTCGTTGCTGGCTAATAGCATCAGCTTTAGCCACTATGTTCGCCAGCCAAGGCTTACGGTCCTCATCATTTAGTGCAAGACCACTGCGCATCTTTTCTATGTTGCTTTGAGGGTGTAGCGTATCTCCGTCAATAAACTCAGCTTGCAGATAGTTTGCCAGCCCTTCACCAATGCTAGATTTGCCACAGCCGGAAACCCCCATAACGTAATAAACCATACCCTGTTCAGCATTCATACTAAGGCACTCTCAGCAGCGGCTTGGCTGGCCTTGTCTTCTAGCGCTTGTATTACCCTTATCTGATACCGCTCGCCAGCCACGAAACCACTAAGCAGCAATTTACCATCGGCCTGCTGAGTGATGGTGAGCTTAGCTTCATCAGCACTCAATAGCTGTTTTGCGCTTATAGGCTTGGCACTGCCTCCACTAACTTGTTGGTATTGGATATCAAAGTTTGCCCCTCTAAATTCTCGAACCACCGAGGCTTTTTGCCAATCACTTGGCAGTTGCGGCTGAAGCAGCAAGCCCTGTGGCGTACCACGTAGGCCAAACAACTGCTCAACCACTAATTGGTAATACCAAGCGCAAGTACCAGTATTAAACAAGTTGCTAGAGCGCCCAGCGGTGCGTGGGTATTGGTAATAAGCGCCTCGATAATAGTTAGGTAAATAAATCGGCAATTGCCCACGCACTTTCAATTCGTCTGTGGCATTGCTTGGCAGCATTTTGCGTAATACATTAAATGCGCGCTCCCCTTCGTCACTGGCATACAAAGAAGCCGCGTAAAACGCTGCTGCATGGTTATACACCGAGCCATTTTCGGCACTGCCCGGCCACTTTTGAGTGACTCGACCAACATCATCGCGCATTTCGGTAAAGGCAGGCGCACTCATCATTACGCCAAACGGCGTGTCTAACTGCTCATCAATGGCCTGCAGCATCTGCGTTTTTTGCTCATTACTGGCAGCTCCACATAACATTGCCCAGCTCTGGGCATTAAGAAATATTCGCCCTTCCTTATCGCTGCTTATGCCAAATAACTTGCCAGCATCGGTAATGCCGCGCCCATACCATGCGCCATCCCAAAAATAGTGATTAATGCGCTGGTTTAATTGTTCTGCACATTGGCTAAAGGCTTGAGCTAAGGCGGCTTCGCCTAGGTGCTCACACACTGGCACCCACAGTTGCAAGGCATAAGAAATGGCTTCGGCCAACCAACCCGACACGCCCTTGCCTTGATAGCCCACCATGTTCATTGGGTCGCACCAATCTCCCTGGGCGATATAAGGCAAACCGCGTTCATCTTTGGCCTCACACAAAAATTGCATCGCCTTGCTCACATGCTCAAATACACTTTGCTCGAGTGGGTTATCTGCCCAACAAAGCCTGAGTTGTAGCAAGCTATAGTCGTTGGTTTCTTGAAGATAGGCGTTTAACACAATGGCTAGCCAAACCGGATGGTCGGTATGCGGCACTTGATTAATGTACTTAAGCTCCGCCTGTTCGCTTAATAAAATGCCGTCGGGCATCTCACCTGAGAACTTTTGCTGTTTAAGTGCGATTAGCAATGCCTGTTTACAAGCTTCTGGTTTGAGGTAAACCATGCCCATGGCATCTTGCAGGTAGTTACGGGTTTGAGGATCGGTCGTTAAACGCTGACTATCACCATGATAAAACACCTGCCTAGGCAGCCAATGATTAACAAAGTGATTAAACTGCTGATCGGGCGTCTCTATGGAAATACAGCCTTTGGCTTGAGCAAAATAGGCTTCGCTAGCTTGGCGTTGGGGATCTAGCTCGGCGTACAAATACTGCTGGTTGAGTTGCTTAATTTCGGCCTTATCTTTCGCCGGCCCAAAACTAAGATTAAGCACATCGCTACCATCGGCCGGTAAATTATATTGAAACTGCATAATCGCCGCTGGCAGCTCATAATGCGCTTCGCCATTATTTAAGTTTCCACCATCCTGCAAAGCACTGGGGTTATGTAAACCACCCTCTCCTTCAAAAGCCTGTTGCGAAACTTCATAGAAGTCTGGCAGTCGGCTAGCAGACAAAAAGGTAAGATCTTTGAAGTGCTGATTCTTGAAATAATCAGTGACTTTTTGGTAAGGAGTTACACTACTGCAAACAATCGCATTAAGCTCAGCATCATATTGTCCGCCCATATTCATCCACGAGGCGTAACCCACTGGGAAATAGGGTATTAAAGAAATATCTCGACGCTGCGAGCTTAGGTTTCGCAGAGTGACTTGCCAGCTCTCTAGCACCGCATCAACCGCTAGGCTCAGCCTTATGTTTAGCTCAATATCAAGCTTTTCTACCACCCAGCGAATGTCAGCCAAACCCGGCTCAAAAGCAAAGCGGTCTAACTCCACTTTCATTGGCTCGTAGGGAGCAGAAAACATCTCTCCAGTTTGATTATCTCGCAAGTAGAAAAAACGTCCAGGATGATGACTAAAATAAGGCTGCTCGGGCTGCATAAAGCTTTGCGCAGCTAAATTGGGCACATGAGCATATTTGCGAGGTTCGGGATCCATATATTGGCTAACCGCAAAGCCACGACAGTTTATGTGCAACATCATTTTTTTGTTCCACAAGTAAGCCGCGCTGTTTGGCGCAATACAAGGGTCTTCTAAGTGATAACGTGTTCCATCTTCTATAAACTTCGCCATAAGCTTAGCCTTCTTTAGTCTTAAGATACGGGGATGCTTGGGTGCTCGCTCGCGCAATAAAACGCGGCTCAGACACGCTGGGAATAGTGAGTGTTAAGTCGTAAGCTAAATTGAGTACTTGCCTGCTAGCGACTGTCGCCATTTGTTTGATAGGAATGGCAATCGTGCTAAGAGGTGGTGAGGCAACTGCGGCAAAATCGACATCATCGTAGCCCAATACCGAAACCTGTTGCGGCACCTTTACGCCAGCCCCCTGCAAGATTGATAAAGCCACTAAGGCAACTTTGTCGCTACCACAAAACAATGCATCAAAAGGCAACTGTTTATCCAGTAGCTGCTGCACTGCAAACTGGCTAGAGGCAAAATCAAAGCTTCCTTCAATACACAATTCCGGGTTAATCGGCCGACCTTGGCGGGCTAATTCATCCACAAAACCTTGCTGGCGCTGCTGCGCATCTTGGGCACTTAAACGGCCACTTATACAAGCAATGTTCTTATGGCCTAGCGCCAACAAGCTGTTTGCTGCCAAACAACCACCTGCATAATGATCAACACTAAAAGACTGCTTAGACAATAAATCGGTGGAGTGATTAATAAATACCAGCGGTGGGTAATTAGCTTGAGCAATCAGCAGATCCGAAATGGCGATTTCTGGACACACCATCAGTACTCCATCGCAATCACGATTAATTAAATAGTCTAAGTGCTGCAGATATTCTTCATTACTGTTTGCTTCTTCAGCATTGGCTATAATTAGGTGTTTGTCGTGCAGGCGCAGCTCAAACTCTATGGCTTGTAGTATGTGCTGATAAAAAGGGCCGGACAATGAAGGTAACCAAACACCAATAATGTTGGAGCACTGGGTAGATAAAGCCCGAGCAAGGCTGTTAGGTCGATAGTTAAGCTGCTGCATGGCTTCGCTTACCTTTTGCTCAGCCTTGGCAGACACCCCGCCCTTGCCAGCTAAGCAGCGAGATACGGTTCCCACGCCTACTTGCGCCAACTTAGCCACATCTTTAATCGTTGCCATCGTTTCCAATATTGCTAACCCAACTTAACACCAGCATGGTCGCCAAAGCTTAGATGCTCAAGCTTTAAACAAGCAAAACGGAACCGATTCCAAATTACTATGAAACCAAGCTTGAATTAGCTCTTTAGTTTCACAGCCGCTCATCAAAACGCTGACAAATTGCCAACAACAAAAGCTCGCGTAGTCGCGTTCAAACAACTACTTTATACAATGCTTGCTAATGCTGAATAGGAACAGTTTGAATGATTACTTTGTATGGCTCGCCACGCACTCGCTCTTTGCGCGTATCGTGGATGCTGGAAGAGTTACAACTTGAATGGAATTATCACTACCTTAACCTTCAAGCCGGTGAACACCACAGCGATGAATACTTAAGCATTAATCCCTGCGGTAAAGTGCCTGCATTAAAAGATGGCGAGCTAGTCTTTAATGAATCTGCCGCTATTTGCCTTTATTTAGCCGAGAAATACGGCCCGCACTTTTTGCCCTCCCCAGGCAGCGACCAAGCTGCCCTGCACCACCGCTGGGTAAGCTTTACCATTTGTGAATTAGAACAAGCCTTGTGGAACATGGGCAAACATCGCTTTGCTTTACCTGAAGAACTGCGCGTGCCAGAGATGCAAGAAACCGCTACTTGGGAATTTAATAAAGCGGCTGCCATTGCCGAGTTTTGGGTTCCAGAAGAAGGTTATTTATTGGGCGAACAGTTTACGGTTGCCGATATACTGCTGTGCCACACCCTAAACTGGGCAATGGCGTTTCAGCAGCAACTTCCCACAAAACTCATGGCCTACCGCAAACGCACCAGCCAGCGCTCGGCGCTCAACACCGGCCTAGAGAAAGAAATGAATGGAAAAGCCATGAGCAAACTCTAGGGACTGGTTATCTTTCGCGGTTAATTTTGTTCGTGAAAGATAAACAGCCCCTAGACCACCAGACAAAATTCACTCACTAAATAGCCAAGCTTCTGCTTGGCTTTTTCATCGCCTAATAAACCGAGTAAACCTGCCAACGAGTAATAAAGCCAGACTATACTTGGGTTTTGCTAAGCATGGCGCTTATAATGCGCGGCATTAATCATTAGGAAGCAGAACATGAGCGGCATCATCACCCTTAAAGCCAAGCGCGACAAAGCTTTGTTACGTCGTCACCCTTGGATTTTTTCAAACGGCATTCATAAAGTATCGGGCAAGCCACTCTCTGGCGAAACCGTAGAAGTTTACAGCGCCGAAGGGAAATATCTGGCTACTGCTGCCTACTCGCCAGAATCGCAAATTAGAGCTCGAGTTTGGAGCTTTGAACAGCAGCAAGAAATTGATAAGCAGTTTTTTATTGACCGCTTAGAAGACGCCCAAGCGGCTCGACAAATTCTCGGTGAGTTTGCCAATACCAACGCTTATCGTTTAGTTGCTGGTGAAAATGATGGCCTACCAGGCATCACCATTGATCGCTATGCAAATGTATTGGTATTGCAGCTGCTAAGTGCTGGAGCAGAGTTTCAGCGTACTAACCTTATTGAAGCGCTAAAACACTGTTTCCCAGATGATGTTATCTACGAACGCTCAGACGTAGATGTTCGCAAAAAAGAAGGTTTAGCTCCTCAACAAGGGCTGATTCATGGTGAGCTACCCGCTCAACCAATGGAAATAAATGAAAACGGTTTGCGCCTACTCATTAACGTGGAAACCGGCCATAAAACCGGTTATTACCTTGATCAACGCAATAACCGTAAACTGGTTGGACAGCTCGCCAAAGGCAAAAAAATACTTAACTGCTTTTGTTACACCGGCGGCTTTGGCACCTATGCCTTGGCTGGTGGCGCTAAAAAGGTGGTAAACGTAGATGTCTCTGACGCCGCTTTAGAGATAGCCGCCAAAAACGTTGAGTTAAACGACTTAGACGCTAGCAAAATAACCCAGCTAAATGCCGATGTATTTAAGCAACTGCGCGCCTACCGCGATTGTGATGAGCAATTCGACATGATAGTGCTAGACCCACCAAAATTTGTTGATAGTAAAGCCAGCTTAAATCGCGCTAGCCGAGGTTATAAAGACATCAACATGCTTGCTATGCAGATGTTACGTCCTGGTGGAATATTGCTGACTTACTCCTGTTCTGGCCTTATGCCAACGAGTTTGTTCCAAAAAATCGTGGCCGATGCAGCCATTGATGCCAAACGAGAAATGCAGTTTCTTAAAACCCTAGAGCAAGCCGAAGATCACCCAGTTGGCGGCCCCTACCCAGAAGGTCACTACCTAAAAGGCTTTTTGTGTAGAGTTAAATAACTCTAGCCTCTTAACGCTTCAAAGACGCTGCTTTTGCAGCGTTTTTTATTCTATCAACATATCTCGCTAAGCAAGTTTCACTAGCCAAATTTCGCTACAAACGCTGACATATCCGCTACGGATTAAACAAGAAGACGACAGTTCTATACAAAAGATTTAGCGTATTAGTTTCATAATAATAATCACTAACTTAATGTAGGCAGCTAAGCGCTTAACAAGGGACATTAAAGCATGAGCAGATCAACGATTTATCGCTATGGTTTGTTACTCCTCATCGTTGGAGTGGTGTTTTCTTGCTTGGATGATTCACCTCAAGTTCATGAAAAGAAAATTAGTTTCCCCTCTGGTGAGCTTAAGATAAGTGGCTCACTAATTACTCCCACCAATCTTCCAGGCCCTTACCCAGTTGTTGTGCTAGTACACGGCGACGGTGCGATGCCTTATGATGCCTATGGCTATTACAAACCGATATGGACCGAGTTTGCCAAACGAGGCATTGCTACTTTAAGTTGGGATAAACCCGGTGTTGGTGGTTCAAGTGGAAACTGGTTAGAGCATTCTATGGAAGAGCGAGCGGAGATTGTGAGAAATGCAATAAGCTACCTGCGCAAGCAAAATGCCGTTATCGACCAGCAACACATCGGTTTAATGGGCTTTAGTCAAGCTGGCTGGGTATTGCCTAAAATAAGCAATCAACAGCATCAAGTTGATTTCGCGGTGTTTGTAGGCACCGCGATTAACTGGTTGCGCCAAGGCCAATACCACCGCAGCATCAGTAATGGTACTGGCAGTAATCCAGAATTCTATAAAACGCTACCTGATTCCTTGCTCACTCAAGCAGTAAAACAAAACTTGTCTTTCGCGGCTTACCAAAGCGCGCACCAAGATATGCTCACAAGCGATCCCAACTTTAATGAGGGCTTGTTTAGCGATGAAGCTCGTTACGGCTTTATCACAAAAAACTGGATGAATGACGCAAGTTCAGAGTTAAGCCAAATAGACATTCCTATTCTCGCAGCTTTTGGAGAAGACGACCTTAATGTAGATATCAACGATAGCATTTACCATTATCGCCAAGCCTTCGCCCACAACGATCCGGAGCTGCTAAGCATTAAGCAGTTTTCTGGAGCCAGTCATGGGCTATTGCAGTCCTGGTTTTGGAATACTCAAAGCCCCGGAATCGCGCATATCTTAATGATTGAGTTTTTTGGCAAAAGCATGTTTGCCGACAACTCGCTTGACCAAATTGCGACTTGGCTGGAGCGCCAAGTCCAACACTAGCGACTTAAGTCACTAGGCCTTAATCGCTGCATACTAAGCCTTAAGGTCAGCATTAAATTAAATCACTTTAAATACAACACGCTCATTGTCTTCAATATCTTCTATTTCGAGGATCACCCCAGAACTATCGCGACTCAGCAGCGACGCTTTGAGGGTTGCCAAGCTATCGGCGTCATCGGAGAAATAAGCAGCTAATTTAGGCGGTAAGCATTTAAACAAAGTTTTTGCGATGTATATGGGCAAATTGACCGAGTCAGAAAGGCTTCCGGTATCTAGCTGATAAGTTTCGATTCTTAATTTTTTCATACAGTCGCTTCCTTAGTGACTAACTACCATTGCTAACTAAAGCAATATCCATCAGAGACTTGAAATTAAACCATCCACAAGCCTTAGTGACAAAAAAATCACTAACAACTCTATAATAGTCAAAATTTTTATGAGCAGCTTGAAATGTATGAAACTAATTGCAGTGTTTACCCATAGTTATACAGGCAACAACAAGGATAGGAACTCTCTCAACCATATCTAGAGTACTAGATAAACTCTGTTTTTAAGAAAGCACTTAATACATCAGAGGCGGAGACAATGCCAACACAGGCTGAACCTTCGGTAACAATAAGGTGATGGATTTTTTCATAACTCATAATTTCTGCGGCTTGCTGAATACTAATATCAGGCGCAACCTCTATCACCCGATGTGTACACAATTCCCAAGCATGTTCCAACTTTGGATTAGCTCGCTGGGCACTAAAGTGCACCAAATCACTCGCACTAATTACGCCAAAAATGGCGCCATCAGGGCTAAATACCGGAACACAACAAAGCTTGTTGTCATCTAATACTTGGCATACTTTTTCAACCGAATCGTCTAGCGCAACTCCGATTACATTGGTTTCCATGAAACTGCTAATTTGAGTGCTCATTAGATGCCTCCTTAGCATTTAGTTCTCTAACCAAAAGGTTATTGATACTTTAATAGTAGTTGGATTTAATGCCTTAGGTGGCCACTCTAGTGTAAATGAGGCTCTAGCTTGTTGAAGATCAATATTGCTTAAACGAACACATAGGCTGGCGATTAGGCTTGGTTATGCGGGTGAGCAGCCAGTGGTAACTAAGCTCCCTTATTTACCCCAACCACTAGCACCAAAGTGATTTTACCCTGGTAAGTTATTCCAAAGCTTTACGCAGTAATAGATGGGCATGTGATCGGTAAAACTAATTTTACTGTCGGCTTGCCACTGTTTAAGATTATCTCGCCATTCTTTGAATGACTCAAGTAAGTGCTGGTTTATCTCGGTAAGATCAACACTCAAACTCTTACGGCGTTGTTCTTGAGCTTTAAAAGTATTAACAATAAGCGCTTTATACTCGGTAGGGCTCTTTTCCGGTCGTTGGTAATCTATTTGCTGATTACTGTGAATGTAAACCAACTCGCCAACATCCTCAAAACCAAAGCTTATTGCGGGCAAATTGGGCGGTAACATCGGGATCGGATCTTTGGCGTGTTCTACTCGCCAAATAGGCCGGTGATTAATCTGCTCAATAAATTGTTGATTGCCGACTCGCGGGGCACCATAAATATATAAACCCGTTGCTTGTGGCACTTTAGCAAAACATAAGCTTGCTAAAGCACCACCTAAGCTATGGCCGGTAAGCCAAATAGGGCGGTCTGGGAAGTCTACTATCTGCTGCTCAATAAACTGCTGTAAGCCTTGCTCGCCACTCCAAACTTCGTCGAGCGCTTTGGCAAAGCCTTGATGTACTTTTCCACCCTCTGCAAAAGCTACAGGCATGCTGTCTAAGTCTGTTTTTAACTCGTATAAGGCAGACAAAGATTTAAGCTCTGTGCCGCGAAAGGCAATAATTAAGGCTTCTCGATTTCCAGCTGCCATGCATTCGGTGCCGGTGCCCTCAAAAAAACTAAACTGCTCAAAGCCAGCTAGTTTAAAAGCCATACGAGCAAAACCTGGGTGACAATAAGCAAGCAGTGAACATTCGGCCAACCACCAAGCATTTACCTCTGAGAACTCGGTATTGTTGGGCTGAAACGGATATTGATTAGCACCTTCGAAATAAAGGTAATTCATATCAGGCGGAACAATGTCGTAGTATTTGGCGTCGGGGATTGGCTTCTTCATGGCTAAAACTGCTACTGTTAAGCGAACGATTAGCTTAACGCATTTACTAGGGGCTGTTGACCTTTCGAGCTGATTTTTGCGGCTTATATGCAAGGCAAAAGCTTTAATGTGTAGCGAGCCTACATGACAAGCTGATAACGAAATAGAAATAAGCCACAAGCGCTGCCCGAAGACTTAGGCTTAGGCTAAAACAGTAACACTCGCCTAGTTTTGAGTTACAAACGTAAGTTAAGCGGTGGCTATCAGTATATAAAACCTAGCTAACAATAAAATTGGAGAACAAGTAATGGCAATGATTGCTGGCAAAACTCGCCTTATAGCAACAATGGCTTTGAGCTCATTATTGTTAGCATGTGTACCTACCATTCAAACCGTTTACCTCACACCCCAAGTGCAAGGGACGGTAGTGTTATTTTCCCCAGGTGAGAGCGCTAACTTTAGCCCTTTAAGTGGTATTACTGCTTACTACCTTTCTTCACCGGAAGCGGCGACACAATCCAATCAGCAAGGTGAATTTCTACTGGAGGCAAGCAGTACGGTGGAAGCCAGTTTATTGATGCCAGGGCACTCATTAAATTACTACCCAGTAACAGTAGAAACCGAAACATTTAGTTATACAGTGTTAGCACAAGCCTCAACTAAGATGTTAGATCTAGAAACAGTTAAGCTAAGCAGTGTAGTTGTTAACGATGAACTCGAAGGTAAACTGCTGTTAGCTGATTCTGGCCCAAACGCACTCAAGTACTGTAATCTGAACTCGGTTAAACAGCTACGCAGAGAACAAGCTGTTCATCAACTGCTCAAGCAATACTATCCAGCGCCAGAGCAACTTGAACAGCCAGTGCTTAACTATATCAAAGACCAACAGCAACAAACCTTAATGTGGTTAGAATACGTAAAGCGCTCATGCAATTGGGAGGATGAAGACGGCTACCCTCGCTACCGTGATATGAAAGACGCCCGTGAGTACTTTGCTAAATTAGAAACAAGCTTGCTCAACTAAAGCGCCAAGTAAAAACAAAAACGCTGCTTATAATAAGCAGCGTTTTTATTTAGTTCGTGGGAAAATTAAACCGCAACATCCACTTGCACAGGGCAGTGATCAGAGCCCATAACATCATTCAAAATGTCAGCATCACTAACTTGAGCAGCAAAGGCTTCACTCACCAAGAAGTAATCAATTCTCCAGCCAATGTTTCGGCCACGTGCGCCAGCTCGGTAACTCCACCAGCTGTATTTAACCTCATCCTGTTTCTTTAAGCGGAAGGTATCAACAAAACCAGCAGCGGTTAAATTATCAATGCCGTCAATTTCTGCCTGCATATAGCCAGCGCTTTTGTTGTAGTTAGGTTTTGGACGAGCCAAGTCAATGTCTTTATGGGCTACGTTTAAGTCGCCACATACCAACACCGGTTTGCGGGCTTCTAAAGCTTTTAGATAAGCGAGGAAATCGGCGTCCCATTGCTGGCGGTAATCAAGACGTTTTAACTCACTACCAGAGTTAGGGGTATATACCGTTACCAGAATAAACTCGGCGTATTCGGCCGCAATGACTCGCCCCTCTTGGTCGTGCTCCTCAATGCCCATGTCATATTCAACATTTAGCGGCTTCTCTTTAGTTAAAATGGCAGTACCTGAGTAACCTTTTTTAACCGCCGAGTTGCTGTAAATGTGGTATCCCTCTAGCTCACTTAGGGCTTCAAGCACTTGATCATCTTGTGCTTTGGTTTCTTGTAAACACAGCACATCGGTTTGCATTGATTCTAGCGAAGCCATGAAGTCTTTCTTCATCACCGCTCTAATGCCATTTACGTTCCACGATACTAAACGCATTCGCCCTTCCTTAAGAGAGTAAAGTGTAATATTCAAGCCCAAGCCTTGCTCAGGCTGAAGCAAATTAGTGCTTCATTGTAGAGGCTAAAACCAAGGAAAAACACCCTTAAACACTAGGGGCTAAGATTAATACTCAAATACCAAATTGATAGAATCCTGCTTGATTTCTCTCATCTAAATGAAACTTTCATCAATTACTTGTTAACTTACACCTACACTAAGCTAATAGAAGGGCTTACTTTGAGTTAGTTTCTGAAAATTAATGCTTATTAAGGTACAGTAGGCATACAAAATCGCATGGACGTTGTGCTATATGAGGATGAATGACTACCAACAAAGATAAATACAGTATTGATAATACCGATTACACTGTCGGACAAGATAATGTTCAAAAATGGGGCTTTGATGTACATAACCCAGTTTTTGGCATTAGCGCGTCTTTAATCGGTGTGTTCCTAATAGCCATACTGCTGGTTGATCCAGACGTATCAAAAGCCGCATTAGATGGAATAAAGTGGCAAATTATCGGCGCATTTGATGGCCTATTCATGTGGTCAGCCAACATATTTGTGCTGTTCTGCTTAGCAATGGTGGTATCCCCCTTCGGCAAAATACGCCTAGGTGGTGAAAACGCCAAAACCGATTACTCAATGATGTCGTGGATAGCCATGCTATTTGCCGCAGGCATGGGCATTGGACTTATGTTTTGGGGCGTAGCTGAGCCTGTTGCTTACTTTACAGGCTGGTACGAAACACCACTAAATGTTACCGCCAATACGCCAGAAGCAGCTAAATTAGCGCTTGGCGCCACCATGTTCCACTGGGGATTACACCCTTGGGCCATTTACGGTGTGGTGTCTCTATCACTAGCCTTTTTTGCCTTTAACAAAGGCCTACCGTTGTCTATGCGCTCGGTGTTTTACCCTATCTTGGGTGATCGCACTTGGGGTTGGCCTGGACACGTTGTAGATATTCTTGCAGTACTTGCCACGCTGTTTGGCCTAGCAACCTCTTTAGGTTTAGGCGCGCAACAAGCCGCCAGTGGTTTCCACCATGTATTTGGTGCAGATAACGGTCTACTGCTGCAAATAGGCATCATTTTCTTGGTGACACTATTAGCCGTGGTATCGGTAGTTCGTGGTATTGACGGCGGCGTGAAAGTCATTAGTAACGTAAACATGTTGCTAGCGGCAGCCTTGGTAGTATTTGTTGCCTTAGTCACCTTTGCGGTTTCAATGGGCACAGTGCCAACCACCGTTATGGGCTACATCGAAAACATTATTCCACTAAGTAACCCTGTTGGTCGTGAAGACTCAGCATGGATGCACGGCTGGACAGTGTTCTACTGGGCTTGGTGGATTTCTTGGTCACCATTTGTAGGCATGTTCATTGCGCGTATTTCACGTGGCCGTACTATCCGTGAGTTTATCATTGCCGTGCTAATCGTACCTACGGTAGTAACCACTCTATGGATGTCGGTATTTGGTGGCGTTGCGATTGATCAAATCGTCAACAAAGTGGGTACCTTAGGCGCCGACGGCTTAACCGAAGTGCCTTTAGCTATGTTCCAAATGTTTGATGCCTTGCCAATGGGCAGCATCTTATCTTTACTAGCGATCGTTTTAGTATTGGTATTCTTTGTAACCTCTTCAGACTCTGGTTCATTGGTTATCGATAGTATTACTTCGGGCGGTAAAGTGGATGCTCCGGTTCCTCAGCGCGTATTCTGGGCGACCATTGAAGGCGCAATTGCTGCCGCGCTGGTTTGGGTTGGCGGCACCGAAGCTATCCAAGCATTACAGGCGGGCGCCATTTCTACGGCCTTGCCATTCACCATCATATTGCTGGTGATGTGTGTAAGCTTGTTAATGGGTCTACGTACCGAAAAACGCAGTTAAGACTTTCTAAGCCTTAACAACTAAAAGCCGAGTAAGCCTATGCTACTCGGCTTTTTTTTATAACCACAGTTTGTTAATGGGTGTATCGGGACTAAAGTGATAATGGATCTGCGCTTGCAGCAATTCGGCGGTGGCAATGGCGTCGGTAAGTGCGTCATGCGGCGGATAAACCGGTAAGTTATAACGGCTACGAGTATTAGCCAGCCGAATAGATGTGGGCTTAGGTTTTCTTAGCAAATCTATTAGCTTTTTAGGTTGAGCGGCTAACATGTCGGCTTCAATTTGCATGGTATCCACCAGCGGGAAAATAATGCCTTCATTAATCAAACTGCGTAGCGTGTGATGCAAAAAATCTCGTTCAATTCTGCGATAGTGTACAACCACTACTTTACCGGCCAGCTCATCTAGTAGCTGCTCCAAAATCCGCAGTAAACTGGGCGCGCCCTTTAAATCAGAATGGGTAATGCCGTGAATCACAATAGAGTCTTCTTTAAGTTTATCCTCTGGGGTAACAAACCAATGTTTTGCTTCTCTACAGGCAATCCGTTGCAGCGTAAATGGCACCAAACCAATACTAATAATGCTGTTCTTCTTTGCATCTAAACCGGTGGTTTCAAAATCTAAAGCAACAAACTCAATGTCTTTGAGTTTGGTATCAGCATGATAAGTGCTGGCGTTGTAAAAGCTGCTCAAACGCTTATCTTTGCTCTCTAAGGCTTTAATCTTAAAGAAGGCTTTCCAGTTGAGAATTTCTTGCTGATTAAGATTCGGCATTAACTGTTCTGCATACTGTTAGCGGTGTAACGAAACTTGAGAAAGTTTTGCGCGCTGCTTAGTACCAAAAAGGCATCTTTAAGATTTCGCCTCTCAAAGTCAGACATGTTTTCCGGCTCAATATTATTATCAGGCTCTTGGTTGGCTTCTATATCCAAGGCTTGGTGGCGAATTCGCACCAAAGAAATAAACTCCATCGCATGTTGTAAGTCTTTACCTTTTGAAGGTGGCAAAATTCCCGCCTCAATAATGTCCTCTAAGCGGTCAAAAGAGTTCTGAGACTGCGAGCCAATAGCCAAACCATGTACCCGAATAAGATCGGCCAGCGGTGCTGTACCGCGCCGTTTTAGGTTAATTGAGTTTTTATGGCGGCCATCTTTTTCCATCACAAAATCTTTAAAAAAGCCCAAGGGTGGCGTGCGATTTAAGGCGTTTCTGGCTAAGCAGGCCAGAAAACGGTTGTTCTTTTTGGCCTTACGAAGAATAAAGGCATTTAGCTGCTCAGCCCATTTGGGTCTGCCATATACGCCGTTAAGGTCAAAGAAGATAGAACAGTTAAGCAATGCTTGCGGGTTAGGATTATCAATCCAATCGGCGAAACATTCTTCCCATTGGCTTTGCGTTTTGCGGTACTCCGGGTTTGTTGCCATTATGTCACCGCTGCAATAGGTATAACCGCAAGCAGCCAAACCATCACATACGTAGCGAGCAAGCTCTTCAAAATACTTTCCGTGCTCCGCTTCTACATATTGGTTATCAAGAATAATCGCGTTGTCTTGGTCGGTCACAATCAGCTGTTCATCTCTCGCCATCGAACCTAAAGCCAAAAAGCAATAAGGTACGGGCGGAGGTCCTAGCTTTTCTTCCGCTAACTCCAATAAGCGCTGCTTAAAGCTGCGGCCAATTTCCGACATGGCTCGCCCCACCATATGAGAGTTGGCATCTTCGTTAATCATCCTTACAAAACAATCTTTAAGTTGATGCGATAGCAGCACTAAATCATCGATACTGTTTTGCTGAAAAATACTGCTCACAATCAACAAGCTATTTTGCGACTCGTAACGAATAATATCGCTAACTTCAATTAAACCAATTGGTTGTTTGTTCTTTAAAATAGGCAGGTGATGCACGTTGTAACGCAACATCAGCAACATGGCTTCGAATATATAAGCATTGTGATCTAAAGAAATAAGCTCGGTAGACATTACCTCAACGACCTGAGTCTCTACATCTAAACCTTGAGCAATGACTTTGGCACAAAGATCACGCTGAGTAATAATGCCAACAAAGCTTTCACCACCTTCGTCAGACAAATTGAGGTCATTAATCAAGGCGGCTGAGACATTCTCTTCAGACATAATTTTGGCTACATCTTGAATTGAGGTAGTCGACGCTAACATCACCGGTTCGCTACTAAGAATAGTTTTAACCTTTGATGTGGTTAAGGAGTTGGCATCATCACTGTTATCTTCAACCGCTTGTTGTAAACGAATAGTGCCTTCAACTTCCACAAAGTCGGCAAATACATCGTAACGCTCGCAGAACTCTTCAAAGATGTTTTCGGGAATACAATATAGCAGTGTGTCTTTAATCGCCTTGGCAGGGAAACGGACTTTGTTGTTGGTTAACAAGCCCATTTGCCCAAACACCCCGCCTTGATCTAAGCGGTTATATAACTCACCAGTGCGGCGATAAATTTCCACCACCCCACTGCGGATCATAAAGAGATCATGAATGTTATCGCCAAACTCGATAATCATATTGCCTGCGCGGTAATAAGATATCTCAACACTTTTTGCGACTTCGATAATTGCTTCTTCGGGCAATTGGTCAAAGGGAGGGTATTGGCTAATAAAATTGCGAACTTCGAGTAGCTCTACGTCCATTAATCTCTCGGTGTAGAAGATAGTTTGAGTGGTTGGGGTCTAGTATATGGTATCTACCCGATAGTTGCAGTGCAGCAAAGTAATCCTGGGTAGCATTATTACTAAATATTCGCTATTGCACCGCCACCTAGCAAGATGGCAAAGCCTTGGTAACAAACAGATTTAAGAGTGTTGCGGTTAACGGGTTCCCCCCCAGCAAGGCCTGTGTTAAGCGCCATGCCGACCGTTTAAAGAGCATAAACCTTTACATTTTCGATAAGCTATTACCGAAACAACTCGCCACGGCGTTTTGCAGGAACAAGCAAAACGCCATAGCATAAGCGCTTATAAAATAATGCCGGCAAACACAAAGCCGAGTATCACCGAACTAGTAATAGTAGCGACACCTGGCACAAAGAAAGGATGGTTAAATACCCATTTCCCAATACGGGTAGAACCGGTGTCATCCATTTCTACAGCCGCTAATAAGGTTGGGTAAGTAGGCAATACAAACAGCGCACTTACCGCTGCAAACGAAGCAATGGCTGCTTCTGGGCTAACACCTAACATAAAGGCCGAAGGCATTAAGGCTGCCGTGGTTGCCGCCTGTGAGTACAGCAACATACTGGCGAAAAATAAAATAAGCGCCAACATCCACGGATGATCTTCTAACAAACCACCCGACAAGGCTTTAATTTCATCTAAATGGCCTGATACAAAGGTATCGCCCAGCCACGCTACACCTAATACACAAATACAAGCACTCATGCCCGATTTAAAGGTTGCGGCATTAAGCACTTCGCCAGTATCAATTTTACAAAACAGTGCAATGGCAGTGGCTGCAGTTAGCATAAACACCATGATTGCTTCGTTACGTGGCAAGCTTGGGTTTTCAATTAAGCCAACCGCATCACTAATCGCCGTTGCGTAAAACACTACTGCTACAATAGCCACTAAAAATATAAGAACTGAGCGCTTAGCACTGGCCGGTAAAGCTTCACCTTGTTTATCTCGCTGACTCACTAAACCGTGGTCTAAACGTTCTTGATAGATAGGGTCATCTTTAAGCTCTTTCCCCATAAACTGGGCAACAAAGGCACCCACCATACAAGCTAAAAACGTGGCAGGAATACAAATAAGTAGCAGGCTAATATAGCCCACGCCTTTGTCTTCTAACATGCCGCTCATCAGTACCACTGCCGCCGAAATAGGCGAAGCAGTAATGGCGATTTGCGAGGCAACAACTGCAATGCTTAAAGGGCGTGATGGGCGAATGCCCTGCTCTTTAGCCACTTCTGCAATCACTGGAAGGGTAGAAAATGCCGTATGCCCGGTACCGGCAAACAAGGTCATAATGTAGGTAACAATCGGCGCAAGAAAGGTAACTTGCTTAGGGTTACTTCGTAACACCCGCTCTGCAATATTCACCAAATATTGCAAACCACCAGCTACCTGCATTGCAGCAATGGCAGCAATCACCGACATAATAATTAGGATCACTTCAATAGGAATAGTGCCGGGGCTCATACCCAAGCCAAGAGTAAGCACCAATACCCCTAAACCACCCGCAAAACCAATTCCAATGCCACCTAAGCGCGCACCTAAAAATATGGCTGCTAATACCACCAGCAACTCTATCGTGATCATAATTCCTCCCAAGCTCTAATTGCGACGCACTTTACGTGAAAGCCAACGCCAACAATAGATGATTAAATCAAACTAACGGCAAAAATCAGACAAATAAACCCAAAAATGCAAAATCAACAGAACTTAAATCCACTCAAAATGTAAGGGAAATATCATTTGTTTTTAACCTATATGCAGCATTTGTTAGTAAGACTAGCACTAATTATGTCTATGTATTGATTAAATTTTTGACAAAACAATGATAGAAATTTGCCATGAAAATCCTAACAGCGAACAAAGTAAACAACTGTTAAAAGCCCAAGCCGATTCCTTAATGAAATTAACTGGAAACAGCGCGGTTGAATGTTTTAATGAAAGTGAGTTCTTAGCTGAAGATGCAGTATTTCTATTAGTTAAACGTAAGGGTGTAGCCCTCGCCTGCGGTGGTTTTAGGTATCTACAACCAGGTATTTGTGAAATGAAGCGAATTTACTCGCATCAGGCTGGATTGGGTAAAGTCATTTTGCAAGCTCTAGAGCAGTACGCTGTAACTCTGGATTATCAACAAATATATTTAGCCACCCGTAACTCAAACACTCAAGCCATCCAGTTTTACGCCAAACACGGCTACCGAGCTATCTCGCCTTTTGGTGTTTATAGTCACCATCCTCATTACTTAAGTTTGGCTAAATCACTCGCCAATGCTCAGCAGACGCTAGGCATAAAAAAAGCGCAGCTTAGTCGCTGCGCTTAATCAATATTACTCACCTATCAGCTAATGCGGTTAATCAGCTTTCTTAGCTCACGCATTGGCGTTGGCTCATCATCAAAGAAGTTTTGCATTCTTAACAAGGTTAAACCATCGTAGCCAGGTGCGCGCGTTAGTGCCCGCGCCATTTGTTTCCAACCCTGCTCGCCATATAACTCACCGGCAAGTGCATTTTCACCCATCAGTGATACTTGGCATTCGTCTGCCGCATCGGCCATCCAGTCCACTAAGTCAGCTGCACGAGAATAACCTTCATAGTCTTTGTTTATCATTTCTAAACAAGTGAAATGAATCGCGGCACGCGCTTGCTTGCCTTCTGGCAACAAGGCTTTAAGCAAACCTAAGTACTCTTGCTGGTTATTGCTGCTTAAGGTTGGGTGCACTGCAATTAAGCCAGCGGTAATCTCGGCAGCACGTGGCAACTCGGGATCGCTTACAACCCAGTGAATCCCCGGAATTTTAATGCCAATAGGCACTTGGCCAAATGAATCATCGTCAAACACACTCAGTGCATTTTCAAAAATGCGTCGACCATGAGCAACCAAGGCTTTGTGATACCAGGTTAAAAACTCTCGTGCCCACGCATTATGAATGTAGCGCTTGTGGCTAAATAACCAATCTGCATCTGGAATTTCGGCTTGCTCAAAGCTTTCCCAAGTAAAACCAAAACTGCCATTAAGTGCTGCAATACTGTGGTACTTCTCTTTTAAATAACGTAACCAGTCTTGTTTTGCTAAACGGCTATAACACTGCAAGGTGCCACGGTTAGGGTAATTACCCCAATCGTGGGCGTTGTAACTTGGATAACGCAGCTCTCCCGCAGGGCCAAGGCTTACGTTGATTTCATCCATCAAGCCAGCTTGGTTAATGTAATGCTGCTTAAAGGCTTCCATAAAGCGCTGGTAGTAAGGCATCACAAACTCATCGGCCCATAACGACACATACTCCATAGAAGCATCGCCGGTTTCCGATACATATTGCAGATCTTGCACCGAGTTAAGTTGATCGTTACTTTCCAGCAAACGGCCCCACAACCAAAGGGGAATGGCTTGCATAAAGTCATCGTTCACATTGCCACCTGCCTGGTGGAACGACAAAATAGGTACCCATTGCAAACCTAAACGCTTAAGCAGGCTTACTACGCGGTCGTAGTAACTCCAGTCAAACTTGCCAGGTTTGTCTCCTTCCACCAAGCCCCACCAAATATCGGTAGAAATGGCGGTAACACCAATACTGCGAAGCTGGCGTAATTGCGCCTCAAACTGTTTCCAGTTTTCTTCATCAAGCAATTGCTTTTGGTTGGCAACTTTAAGATGCAAAGGCCCCATTACTCGGAACTGCTTTTTACCCAATTGCTTAGTTTCGGCAATTTGATACTTAAACTTATTAAGTTGCGACAAACGCCCTTTAACGATGGCCTGCTCATTTAACTGAGACATGTCGTTAAAGATCCAGCCTTCAAACCCGCTACCGTGTAATACCGAATGATAAAGCTGATCCCAGCCAGGATGGCTAGCCAAGGCCTGTGGCTGAGAATTTTGTACCAAAGCCGGTATTTTTAGCTTACGCATTGCTGTAAGTAAGGCTTGATTAACACGAGTTGCATGGCTTGATTCGGCGCCGCTGGCCACAATCAACAAACGACCGGCAGCTTGCACATGCCAATACTCTAGCTGAGCGATTTGATAATCAAGCAATTGGGGGCGGTCTAGCCACGGCTGCGGATTAATCCCTGTTAAACACCCTAACCAAGGATGATCGCTTGCGGTAAGCTCTGGCATAGGAATGTTTAAACACAACTGGCTGTGTGACCATGCATCCGTAAACTGCTGCTCAGCGACTGCCAACACATTACCCACATAAGCTTGCCAATTACTGGCATACCATGCATTAAACTCTTTAAAACAGGTATTACTTGTTTTGTTCTTGTAACAACGGCTTAGCGTTTCGGCCAATTGTTCTTGCCAAGGTGTATCGCCATTTAACTCCCACAAACTCAACCAAGCTTGTTGCGAGCCATATTGCTGTTGCATGTCTTCGGCTAAAGCAGCCAAGGCAGTTGGGCTAAAGCTTTGATAGATAGGTTGACCATCACGCTCCCCCCAAGGAATACATGCCTCACCATTTGGCCCTAAGCCCAGCAGCAAGGCATCACAACGTGGCGCAAACTCAGCCATGTGCTGAGCAAAGCAGCCCATCCAGTGGCTAAACATTTCCACCAAACCAGCCTCAGCCCATAAACTTGGGCTTTGGGTATTGTCGCGACCATATTGGTTAACGTACTTAATCGCATCGGCAGTTTGAGTTTTGGGTAATGCCGCCAGCATAGAGCCCCAAAACCAATCAGGAAGACGTTGTTCAGTGCCTTGCTGAGTATCGGAAGAAAAGAACAACTGGTATTGCAGCTTAAAGCCATGCGACACCAAATGCGCAGACAAGCGCTTAAGAGACGCCCAGCACTCTGCCTGATCTAATTGCTCGGCACTAAACGGTGCTATGTAGCGCCAATGCACTGGCACTACCAAAGCATCTACACCATTTTGGCGTAAATTACGAAGTTGTGGAGATAAGCTCTGAAGCTGAGCTTGATTACATGAAGCGGCATACTCTGCAAGAGGTAAAGAACCCTTTACCCAAGCTTTGCGTGCTGAAATTGGATTAGCCATGTTTAGCTTACTCTAAAAAAACTGTGCTAGTTATCCCTAGTCCGCGTCTTAACAGCAAGGCTGCAAAGCTTTTCAGCTGAACAAAAGGAGATCGAGATCACATTACATATTGGCTGTAGTGTAGCCTAAGTGCTTAATTTACCAAATTGATCTGGCTTAAAAGTCACTCCGTAAAGTTAAAAAACCTGCACTTTTGCTAAAGCCAACGTCGAACATTGCGGCAATATTGCAGGTATTGTTCATTAAATTGCTGCGTAAGTAGCTTTTCTTCAGGCTTTATTTGTAAACGATTGATAAGCAGCACAAACACTACGCAGCTTAATAAGCTTAAACCCGCCTGTAAATGCAAACACCAGGCCGTTAACAGTAGCAGCAAACTTAAATACATTGGATTACGGCTATAACGATAAAGCCCTTCCACAACTAAATGCTTACTGCGTTCCGGGTGATGAGGATTGATAGTTGTGTGTTTTCGAGCAAAACCAATCAGGCTAGTTACTGCGATAAATGCCGCCAAAAACACCAAAGGCCACTGCAGCTTTACCAAGCCCAATGGCAGTATTAGCCAACTCCACTGCGTACTTAACTGTGCCAAGCCGTAAGCTATAGCTACACATAACAATAGCCAAAGGGGAGGAGGAACCAACAGTTCTAAGCGTTTAAGCACTAGGCCTCTCTAATTAGTTATCGGCGTTATCAGATTTTTCCATTTGCTGATAAATATAGTGCCCTCGGCCGGTAATTGCAGTATGAAATAGATTCTGGAAAGGAAACAAACGCTTTTTAAGGTAATAAGTAAAACCGGCAAACAGTGCACTTAAGGCTACATTTATGAGCCCTTCTAGCTGAAAAATGTAAGGCAAGCTTTGATAGATCGAATAGCCTGAAAACACCATCAGCAGTAAATAGCCATTGGCAGCATTTTTGTAAATCATAAAGATAATTAACAAGGGAACTAAGGCCGGCATCAATAAGGCCATTAACAACTGGGCACTCACTTGTTCTGCAGCCATTAGACCAAACACCAATTTACTCAGCACCATAAACTGCAATACTGCCAACAAAAAAGCTTTCTGCTTAGAATATTGCTGCAAAGTACCGGGCTCTGGAATAGACGCCAAGGCTTTAGTTACCTTTCGCAAATTCCACTGCTGCTGCTCTGCATGTTCGTAGACTTGTTGTTTGTTTAGCCCTTGAGCTAGTAATTGATCAACTTGTTTCATTGCACCTCCGTAAAGGCTCACTTTACCTTAGTACGCAAATTAGCGACATCTTCAGGCGCACAAATAGCAATTAGCATAAGCAACAAAACAGATCAGATAATCAGCCAAAGATCCTTAGTATTAATTACCTACAGCTAAGCAAAATTTAGCGCTTTACTCTTGATTATCGCCAAACTTATTCACATAAGCGCAAGTTATTAACATTTAATCGTTCTACGCAACCAAATCATCTAGAAAATCGAAAAGCCTTAGATTGAGAAAAAACACAATATGCTATTGAGTTACGACCGTTTTACAGTGCTTGTCTCTTAAACAAGCTGCTGTGATATCGATCAGCTTGCTTACGCTAACAGCATAAAAGTGACAATTATTGAACATTCCTGCGAAAAAACGCACTTAGACTAGTACAGCACTATCAGTAGCTTAGCTTACATATTTGCGATATAGGTCAATATAGGCTTAGTTTTTTGGCCATTACATTCTTAAAACAAGGCTCATGAAACGTTCTATTTTTGTATTTATTTTAACTAACAGAAAAATGTCAACGCCACGAAACAAAGAAGCAGTAAAAAAGAATTTTTTACTAATTTTAGGTGACATTATTGACGCTAAAAGCCGATCCGCTGCAAGCCACTAACTTCACTGGATAGAGAATTTTATCCACAGCTTTGTGCACTGTTTCTGTGGGAAAAGCTGTTTGGATTATTCTGCTTATTTCAGTGAAATATATTGCGCTGACGGATATAGGCAGTTGTTACTCTCATTGACAAGTAAAAAATCAACTAAGGCTTCTATTTTTATTTGTTAACTAAGTCTTGTCATCCACATAAATCTAATCTCCCGCGCCAACGCTGGGCTGCGCGTAAGATCTCAAGAGGATCGCAAAAAATTTTGATAGATCTTTTTGCTCATTATTTTTTATCACCAAATTTTCACAATTGAATGAAATAATAAGCAGTCGCCCAAGTTGTTGGCGCACAATCATTAAATTGCTTTGCCGCTGAATCAAGTCAACGTAAACTAATCACCACAGACTCATCACATTTGGTTGCCTGTTGTTTAAACCATCTCCGGTACAGTTGGTACATTTTCAGCGTAAGAAAATCTACGTAAAGCGAGATGATTTGCTGCACCCGCAGTTTTCTGGCAACAAAGCACGTAAGTTCTACCACTTCTTAAATCACCCGCAACCGGGCGTAAGCACACTAGTAGGAAGTGGATCAGCGCAAGCTAACTCGCTATATTCTTTAGCTGCGTTGGCGCAACTTAAGCAATGGAAATGCGAATTCTACGTTGATCATATCCCCAGCTGGCTAAAACAAAATCCTTGTGGCAACTATCAAGCAGCGCTAGAGCTAGGGGCACGGATCATTGAGGTAAGTAGTTTACATCGTCAGCAGCAAGCTAACTTAGACAGCTTTATGCAAACCATCGTTAAGCCAAGCTTATCGCCGCAACAATTATTTGTCCCTGAAGGTGGCCGCTGTGAATATGCACGCGAAGGGGTGGTCACACTAGCGGAAGAAATTGAACAATGGCAGCATCAAAACCAAATTGGCCGTTTAAACATAATGCTGCCAGCCGGCACCGGCACCACGGCATTATTTTTGAGTGAATACTTTAGCCAAATGAACCCCTGCATAAAAGTATATAGCTGCGCCTGTGTAGGAGATGAAGACTACTTAACCCTGCAATTTACCCAACTTAATAGTAATACCGCCACTCACCCAATTATTCTACCGCGTACCAAGAAGTATCACTTTGGTAAGTTATATCGCGAACACTACCAAACTTGGCTAGCGCTTAAGCAGCAAACTAAGCTTGAGTTTGAGCTTCTCTACGACCCTATTGGCTGGCAATGTTTAATGCGCTTTCTTGAAGAGCAAACGGATGAAACCCCGACCTTATATATTCACCAAGGTGGTTTATTGGGTAATCAAAGCATGCTGCCACGTTACAAACGTAAATACCCAGATTTAACTTAACGCCAATCTAGCCAATAACTATAAGGAAACTCTTCAGACAAACTCACTGTTTCTTGATAGTGAGGACTCGGGCTATTTAAGCATTCGGTGCCATGAAATTCGGGCTCAGCCCAACCGGTATTTTCATCCAAATATTCACGGCTATAACCCCAGCGGCCACAAGACAAAATGGTGTCGTAGCTTTGGTCTCGTTGGCACACCACGCAGGTTTCAAACTCCACCATTATATCTTGCCCCTCTTTACCCAAGGCATCAGAGACAAACGGAGTGTCGTAAATGGCTAAGGTAGACGCTCTTGTAGGAGGTTCATTCCATGGCTTATCGAGCGTATCGGCTGGGGTTTGATGTACGCCAGCGCCGTGCTCTAAGGGAAAAGCATCGTAAAAAGGCTCAACAAAGCTTGCTGGCGCATCAATTTGTGCCCTGCGTTCATCACCTAATAAACGCCGATTGGTGGTGCGAATTTGTAACATGCGATATTGGTTACACTGGGCTTGGTTGGCTAACTCTAACTCGCCTAAGCGATTAGCAAATAGGTGAATTTCTAGCCCCACCCCAGTGGCATTATCTCGCGGAATATAAGACGCTTGCTGACGACTGCTGTGATACCAAGCTTCAGAAAAGACCAATACGCCTAGTGTTTGCTGTTGATAGGTAACTGGACACACTTTACCCACCCATAACTCTTCAGCGACTAAAGCTGAACTTAAGCTGCAATAGCTTAATGTTATCCATAAGCAAGCTCGCGTCATAAGCCATCCCCGCTATCACTATCATGCAAATGTCATTTAAGTGTAGTCGCTATGCCACAAGCTAAAAGTAAGGGGCGGGTTTTAAATCGATGCAAGCACTAGAATATAAGGCTTAGTGCTAGCGTTCTTGAATCGCTTTAGGTAGGTAACTCTCTACAATATCTTGAATTTCACCACTCTCGAGAAGCTGTTGTACGCTCTGTTCAATGTCTTGCAAAATTTGCTCAGCATTGGCTGTATTCGGGGCGATAGAAATAGTGATGTATGATTTCGCAGACGTTAAATAAGCAGGCTGAGCAAGCTCTATTTCCATCTCTTGTGCTAGATTCGAAATAATCCCAAGATTACCCGCAAAGCCATCTATTCTCCCTGCTTCTAACAGCTTAAGCGCCTGTGAATATGTTTGCGCCGACAATATAGTCACTTGTCCCTGCTCTGCTGCATCATACAGCTTTAACCCATAAACCTTGCTAGCTCCCCTTAACGAGGCCACCCTTTTACCCTCAAAGTTATCCCAGGTAAATGGCTTATCCGCGAGGCTGACCACTGCTGTTTGAAAACTGGCTACAGCAATTGGCTGGTGAATCGATTGGTCAAACTTTTTGTTAGGAAACAAGCAAGAAATAACCACTCCTTGTTCGTTATGCAGCAGCTCATTAACAATTCGTGGATAAGGAACCACATTCACTTCAGCATCATTTAACTTTAAGCGCTGAGCAACAAGCTTAAGTATATCGACATAATAACCTTTCGGCTCACCGCCTTCTTTAAAGCCAGCAGGTTTAGAATTCAAGGCATAAAAACGATAGAACTCGCCTGAATGCTTTGCGCTCAAACAGCTGCTACAGCTAAAAATAATTATGGCTATCATAAACTTAAGTGCCATAGGCTAATTATGTCCGTCACATTTGGGATAAGTAAGTAAAGCGACAGCAAGGCTTATCTGTCAAGTTAGCCTAGGGTAGATATTTTTGACAAATGACTTAGTTTTCCTCAGAAAACAATGGCAAGCTGATGAAATCTCGTAATAGGACTCACTAATGACTCAAATTACCCCGCGTAAATTACAACAAGCCGTTGAAGCTAATATCATCAGTCAACAACAAGCAGAAAACTTGCTCAGCTTCTTAGAGTTGCCATCAAGCACTACGGCTCAATTCAACTTTAGTCATTTGCTTTATTACTTTGGTGGATTAATCGCCATTGGCGCTATGACCCTGTTTATGAACTTAGCGTGGGAAGGTTTTGGAGGCTGGGGCATCGTTAGCATTAGCCTAGTATATGCAGTATTGGCACTACTTCTTTGCCAACGTTTTAAACGCCAAGGCCATATTATTCCTGCCGGCTTATCTGCCACTTTTGTGATTTGCCTTACACCTTTGGCGGTATATGGCTTGCAACAAGCGATGGGTTGGTGGCCTAACTCTAGCCAATATCACGACTATCACCGCTATGTTCAATGGCATTGGCTATATATGGAAATCGCCACCCTAATCGTTGGTTTAATTCTATGCTGGCGCTACCGTTATCCCTTTATGTTGATGCCGTTGGCCGTTACCCTTTGGTATATGAGCATGGACATCGCCGCCATGTTAGCTGGTGAACGACCCGATTTTCAGTTACGAAGTTTAGTTTCACTATATTTTGGTTTAGCCATGATTTTGCTGGCCTTTTGGGTTGATCTACGCAGTCGTCACAGCGCCGATTTCGCATTTTGGTTATATATCTTTGGCGTACTCACATTTTGGTGTGGCTTAAGCTTCCAACAATCTAGTAGTGAGTGGGCAAAGTTTTTGTACTTTCTCACTAACCTAGCCATGATGCTGGCTGGGGTTATTCTGGCCCGCCGCGTATTTGTGGTTTTTTCTGCCATGGGCTGCTTTTACTATTTTTACCACCTTGCCGACCAAGTATTTAAAGACAGTTGGCTATTTCCAATTTCGCTAACGTTGATTGGATTAGCGATGGTCTACCTGGGTATTCTCTGGCAGAAACATCAAGACACAATTAGCCAGCGTTTACGCGGGTATTTACCCTTGGCCATGCAAGAACTGCTGGCCAATAAAATGCATTAAACGCTGTTAAGGTGGTGGTTTGGCTAAACGTCCTTCAAGCTCTCTAGGGTCTGTTGAACTTTGGTGTTGAAATTTTGTTCGAGATAAGCGGGCTTTAATCGCGGCGAGCACTTAGAAGCCTAGTGGGCTAAGCAAAAAGTGCTTAACAAAGAGTAAAGTCCGCTTATCCGAAACCTTCGGGCAGCATTTCTTAGCCATTTATTCAGCGTTAGCGAGTGATAATCAAGCCCACTTAACTGCACACTCACTGCCTTGCCTAAATGGCTAATAAATTGCTGCATAAACCATCAGCAAAGATCAACAGACCCTAGTCATTATGTATGATCAACTAAGCGGGAAAACATCAAGAAATCTAAAGCCACACTCAAAATTGTAAAAAAAATTAACATCCACACAAAATTCACTTTGTTTGCCTACACTTAGAACTTATAACTTAGCCTATATGGCTTTGTTTTATATAAGTTAATTATCAATAAGTTGTTTGATACGGACGGTAACGATGAATGTTAAGAGTATGAGATTTAAGTATTCGGTAATTTTTGCTGTGAATGCTTTGTTATTAATTTTGGTATCGCTGATTGGTTTCAATGTTGGTAAAAGTACCTATAGCAGTTTACTCACCGTAGAAGAAAACATCTTACCCGCCCTTGCGGCGGTACTAAATGCCGATCGAGACCTTTACCAAGCCAGAGTGGCCGAGCTAGAAGCGCTAGAAGCTCCAAGCTCAGCGCTAGCGGGCTTAATGGATGATTACCAGGAAAATGCTGAGCAAGCGCATCAGCGCATGCAAAAGTTTAAAGAGCTGTTAAGCGACTACCCTGGTGCGACTCAAGGCTTACAAAATTTCGAGCAAAAATTTAATCAATGGAAAAAACCGAGTACCGAAGTATTTTCCTTGGTTAAAAGTGGCAAAAGAAAACAAGCCATTGAGTTAAGTGCAAACCAAAGTGTGCAAAGCTTTCAAGCCTTGCGAGAGCTTTACGACATAGCCACCGGCGCAGCTGAGAAGCTGGCCGATGATATCGAGCAGCAATCCTCTGCCGATGTAACCAATCAACTCAGCATGTTAGGTGTTGTAGCAAGCATTGCCGTCGTGCTGTCTATTTTGTTGGCTTACTTTGGCCCTAAAATTCTAGTTGATTCAATTACTCGCATTACCGCCCGAATTAATGACATTTCTCAAGGCGATGGCGACTTAACTCAACGCCTAGAAGTGCAACGTAATGATGAAATAGGCGAGCTAGCCACCAGCTTTAACCAATTTGTAGATTTGCTAGAAGGCTTAATTGGCAATGTAAACAAATTCTCGGTAGAGCTTAACCAGTCTATCGCTGGCATTGCGCAAAAATCTGAGCAAACAACCGAAGTCAGTAAAGAGCAAAATCAGTCGGTAGAAATGATAGCCACAGCGGTAACACAAATGGCGGCAGCCATTAGAGAAGTGGCCAATAATGCCAACCACGCCGCCGAAGAAATCAATACAGTGAATAGCCAAACCGAGCAAGGGCAAAACGTTACTAAAGAGTCGGTAGAACACATTAGTTTACTCTCAAACACCGTTCAAGAAGCCGCCAATGTAGTTGAAAACCTATCGCAAGACTCCGACCGCATCGCCTCAGTATTAGATGTTATTCGCGGGATTGCCGAGCAAACCAACTTACTCGCTTTAAACGCCGCCATTGAAGCAGCGCGCGCTGGCGAGCAAGGCCGCGGATTTGCCGTGGTAGCCGACGAAGTAAGAAGCCTCGCCAGTAAAACTCAACAATCTACCGAAGACATTCAGAAAATGATTGAAGCGCTACAAAGCGGCGTAACCCAAGCAGTAGATGCTATTAATAAAGGCTCCACAGTTGCCGAAGGCACCGTTGATTTAGCAGGGCAAACCTTAGAAGCGCTTAATCAGATCTTAGAGTCTACTTCTAAAGTGAGCGAGGTTTCGGTCTCAACCGCCACCTCAACCGAAGAGCAAAGTCATGTAACCGAAGATATCGACCGCAACCTAACGGAGCTAGCCGATAAAACCCGCATTAACTTGGAAAACTCCAGCGACTCTTTAGCTGCAGCTCAATTAGCAATAGAGAAAGCGGAACAATTAAACCAACAACTTAGTCGCTTTAAAGTATCGGTTTAGTTAAATAAGTAACCGGCGTTATCTATCAAAGAGTAAGCAACAATGCTTGCTCTTTTTTATTGCTATCTAACCTAATCTTGGGATAAGCAAGTGACCATAACTCTGCAGGCCAGTACTTAATCTAGCTTCATGTTTCTGGTGAGATAGTTTGGCTTATTTATATAGCTGTTGGTAGTTGGGTAAGTGCTCAAGCCAAAATGGTGGAGTACCAATATATTGCTGCACAGCACCAATAAACTCTTTCACTAACACCGTTTGCTTGCGATGTGGATACACCGCATAGATGCCAGTATCCATGGTAGAAATTTGGTAGTTGGTAAGCAGCGGCACTAAGCCAAGCTGCTCTGCTGAACACTCAAGATTAAACAAGTCAATCATGCTATAGCCTAAACCGTCACACACAGCCCCCATTAAGGCTCTAACATCACTCACTTTATAATTGCCACGCATTCGGTAGCTTTGGTTGGGTTCACCATGCGGGGTTTCGCCCAGCTTGATATGATCGAGCACCCGCTCGCCATTGCTATACACAACTGCGGGTAACGCCAATAATTGCTCTGGTGTTTCGGGCATACCGTGCTGCTCAACAAAGCTTTTAGAAGCAACCAAAGCAAAGTGAGTATTCGCTAACTTTTTTGCAATCAAGTTAGACGCATTTAACTTACCAATGCGAAATGCTAAATCATAATGGTCGGCAATTATGTCTGAGCGACGATCTTCCAATACCATGCTAATTTTTACCTGTGGGTATTGCTTCATAAACTGCGAGACCACCGGTTGTAAGTATTGCTGGCCAAAAAATATTGGCGCGACAATTCTTAAGGTGCCCTTAGGCTCCAGTTGGTAAGAGTCAGCAATAATCTGAATGTCGCCCAAGGTATCTAACAACTGCAAGGCTTTATCGAAAATCTCTTCACCAGCTGGAGTTAAGGAAAAGGAACGGGTAGAACGATTAAGTAGCTGCACGCCAAGTTCAGTTTCTAGCTTTTTAATCTGCTTAGAGAGCAAAGAATTATCCATATTGTGCAAGGCAGCAGCTTTAACAAATGAGCCTTGTTGCACAACATCAACAAACAAAGACAATTGCTTGGTATTCGACATTCCCTCTCCTTAACACAAAGTTTTGACTAGACCGCTTATCCACTTACAAGCACTCACTTACAAGCACTTACTTAAACAAACAGGCGCTTGCCAACATACCCTATCTGGCCTATTTACCCTAGAGCAACAACCCGGCCAGGCCGCACAATGGTACAAACACACACCGCAGCACTTGCGCAAAAATAACCTTTGAACAATTCCATCCAGATGCCTTTGTCAGTGTATGTCATTTCCAAAAATACAAAATCGCCAGCAAGTCGCGACAGTACTTACCGCGAGCAATTTTATACTTTGTTCATTGTAAATTATTAAGCGATTAAGCCCCGTTTCAACAATAGATGCCAAGGAGCTTTTGTGAAAAAACTGGCGATTAAACCCATCTTAATGGCGATAGGCTTATTAGTACTCTCGTTAGCCACCATTGTAATTTTAGAGCCGCAAGCAATAGAAGATGCTCCCGCGAAGGTTGATTATCTACCACTTAGCGCGTTAGTGGTAAGCCCCACTATTTATCAACCCAAACTGTTATTAAGCGGCATTACCAAGGCCCGTTGGTTTAACCAACTTAAAGCCCAAAGCAGTGGCCAAATTATTAACTTTGATGAGCAGTTAACTCCCGGCAGTTTAGTCTCAAAACAACAACTGTTGCTTAAAGTCGACCCCATTCATTTGCAAGCCGAGCTTAGCGCAGCCTTAAGCCAAATAAAGCTAGCCGAACTTAACTACCAGCGAGAAAAGCACGAACAAACCGTTGCGCTTAGTATGTTGTCTAATACCGCCAGTTCGGCCTTTGCTCGACGCGAACCTCAATTGGCGGCAGCCAAAGCAGAGCTGGCCCAAGCCAAAGGCAGCTACCAAAGTATTCAGCAACGCCTGCACGATAGCCAAGTAGACGCGCCGTTTAACGCCATCATCATTAATAGCTACGTTAGCCCTAAGCAGCAATTAGATGTGGGCGATCCGCTGTTTGATATAGCCTCAAGCGAAAGCATCGACATTACCTTGCCAGTGTCAGAGCTGCACTGGTCACGGATTCAAGCCAGTTTAGCCGAGCCACAAATTACCGTTATCGACCGCCAAAATAAAACTTGGCCCGCCAGCGTGCGTTATATTGCGCCACAAGTAGACACCACCACTCGCCAACGGCAAGTGGTGTTAAGTGTGGCTAAGCCCTATCAAAGCAAACCTCGGCTATTGCCCGAGCAGCAAGTAAACATTCAAGTCAGTTTAAGTGTGCAATCTGCGGTGGCCAAACTACCAATGAGCGCATTAACCAAAGATGGCGAAGTATGGACCATCGACAGCAAACAACAATTACAGCTTGAGCAAGTAACTATTTTGGATGAGAACGAAAGCACAGTATGGCTAAAGTTTGTCAATCAGCCGGAGCAAACTCGCAGCGTAGTCGTTTATCCCCTGCCCTCATTACTACCGGGGTTACGCGTTAAGCCAAACCTTGTGCAGGAGAGCCGATTATGAGACAGCTAAGCCATTGGTTTTTGCATAATAGCGTCGCGGCAAACCTCCTTATGCTGGCAATTATTGTGGCGGGTATGCTCTCGCTAAACCATTTAAGGGTTGAGTCCTTTCCGCAAATTGCGCCGTCGAGTTTGGTTATTAGCGTTGCCTATCCCGGTGGAACCGCCGAACAAATTGACCAAAGCGTTACCCAGCGTATCGAGCAAGCCATTGGCGATTTAACTGGCATTAAACAAATAGTGAGCGAATCTTCAGCCGGTTTTTCTCAAGTAAGAGTGCGTAAAACCTCTGGTACCGATTTAAACCGTTTAATAGAAGATGTTCGCAATCGGGTAAATGCCATTGCTAACTTTCCAGTACAGGCAGAAAGCCCGCAAATAAGCCGTGATGAATACACCAACCTTGCGGCATTTGTGATTATCTCCGCCCCTCGGCCCGACCAACAATTGCAGCCGATTGCTCGCCAAGTAGAGCTAGCCCTGAAGAAGCACCCCAAAATAGCCAAAGTTAGCAATTGGGGGGCGCGTATGCCCCTAATTGTTATTGAGCCAAAATTAGAGCAGCTTAAAAACTACCGGCTGAGCTTAGAAGAACTGTCGACACGCATTGAACAAATGTCGATAGAAACCCGCAGCGGTGAACTAAAAAGCGCCCGCGGCCGCATGGTTTTGCGCGGCGATGGCTACGCCGACAACCTACAAGAACTCAAGCAACTAGGCATTTTATCTAGCCCAACCGGCAGCGTAACCCTGGGTGATTTAGCCCATGTTTATCGCGATTACGAAGCCAGTGGTTCAATTGTGCGTAATAACGGCGAGTCTGCCATTGCCCTACTCATTAGCACCAGCCAACAAGACAACTTACTCGAAGTAAGCCAAGCGGTTAAACAAGTACTTGGCCAACAAGCAGAGCGTTTACCTAATGATGTAAGCCTATCCACCATGGCCGACATGGCGCCCTATATTGAGGACCAACTCAGCCGATTAGCCGACAACGCCTGGCAAGGTTTGCTGATTGTGTTAATTCTGCTGGGCATATTCTTAGAGCTAAAAGTGGCAGTTTGGGTAGCCATGGGCATTCCAGTTGCTATCGCAGGTACCTTTGCCGCCATGGGTTTTATGAATTACAGCATTAACGACATCACCCTATTCGGCATTATTTTGGTATTAGGAATTTTAGTCGACGACGCCGTAGTGGTGGGCGAAAGCATTCACGAACAACGCAGTAAAAGTAAGCAAGCACTAAAGGCTACCTGGCGCGGCTTAGAGTCGGTCTCTGTTGCTACGGTATTTGGCGCACTTACCACCATTGCTGCATTTTCGCCGATGTTATGGATAGATAACGAGCTAGCCAAATTACTCGCTAGTTTTTCAGCGGTAGTTATTTTTGCGCTGATCTTTTCCCTAATCGAAAGTAAATTGATTTTGCCGGCCCATTTAGCGGCAATTCGCTACCCTTCAACAACCGATAAGCCATCAGTATCGTGGTTTCGCCGAATACAACAGCTGGCTCAAGCTGGGCTCAATCGCTTTAGCCAAAAAATCTATAGCCCAATATTGAGCAAAGCCATCGATAACAAAACCGCTACCCTTATTGGCTTTTTTGCCTTAGTGCTTTTAGCTTATGGCTTTTGGTCTACTGGGCTTATTCGTAGTGCTATTTTCCCAGAAATTCCTGGCCGATATATAAGTGCCAACGTAAGTTTGGAAGACGGCGCTCCACTGCCTCTTCAACAAAAAACCTTGTTTAAGTTAGAACAAAGCGCGCTGCAACTAAACCAGCAAGTTCAAGAGCAATATCAGTTACAGCAACAGCCCATTAGCAACCTACTCATTTGGTCAGACGGTTACGGCTCGATAGAAGCCACCTTAGAAATTAGTAATGAAGCGCTTAGCAACTTGCCAAACAACTTATTACTTAATCAGTGGCGCGAACTTAACGGCAGCATAGAAGGGGCTTACTCCAGTGAGTTTACCGCCGACGATGAACCAGCGGGCGGCACCAGCCTTGCCATTAGCGCAGAAGATCGCCAACTTGCAGTATTAGCCGCTACCGCACTAAGCGAACAAGTTAGTCGCCTAGCTGGCGCGCAAGATGTGCGCCACGATGCACGTGGCGGTAGCCAGCAATTGCGCATAGAGCTAAACGACTTTGGCCGCCAGCTAGGCTTAACTCAACGACAACTAGCACTATTTGCCGGCGGCGCCTTTGGCGAGCGCGAAATCCACCGTTTATTGCAACAAGGCCAAGAAACCAAAGTTATCGTGCGTTATAACCACAGCCAAAAAACCACTACCCAACAACTTCTCGCCACGCCGATATTTTTAGAAAACGGCGAATCATTAATGCTGGGCGACGTCGCTAAGCTGCGTTTTGAGCAACACGCAGAAGTGCTCTATCGCCGCAATCAAGAGCAAGTAGTTAATTTGTACTGGCGCCAAGACCGCGGCGTTCAATCACCCGAAGAGGTGCTAGCCAAGCTACAACCTATTATCAAAGACATTGAACAACGCTACCCAGGGGTAAGCATAAATCCCGATGGCGAGTTTGAAGAGCTAGGCGAGGTACAAGCAGGTTTTAAATCGGCCATGATCATGACCCTGCTGTTAATCTACATTTTGTTGGCGGTGCCTTTAAAGTCTTATTGGCAGCCGCTCATCATTATGGCGGTTATCCCTTTTGGTTTTGCTGGCGCTATATTTGGCCACGGCATCATGGATTTACCCTTAAGCATTTTGTCAATGTTTGGCATGATGGCCATGACCGGAATCGTGATTAACGATTCACTGGTGCTAATTACCCGCTTCAATCAATATTACCGCGCTGGCATGCCCTTAAAACAAGCTTTAATTAAAGCCGGCACTAGCCGCTTACGGGCAATATTTTTAACCACCATTACCACCGTGTGTGGCCTGCTCCCCTTATTGTTAGAAAGCGCCGAACAAGCGCAATACCTAAAACCAGCCGCCGTATCTTTGGTGTTTGGCGAGCTGTTTGCCACAGGCGTAACCTTGGTGATTATTCCCACTTTACTGGGGGTATTTACTCGCCGTGATGTAGTAAAACTCCCGGCAAAAGTGGCCGTGTTTAACTCGTAAATAAAAAACCAGTAAAGGCCGAGCCCTAGGCCTTTATTGGTTTAATTTAACCGCCGCAGCCATTGTACACAAAACCAACAAACAATAGTTCAACTATTAACCACAGGTGACTGATTTATTTACACTTTTTAATTACCAATAAAACCAAATATAGTAAGTAACTGAAATAAAATAGCTTTTTATTTAGGCTCGATTCATGCATAAACAGGCCGTGAAAGAATGAGTCTTTCAAGAATTAAATTACAAAGGAAGTAATATGAAGACCTTAAAGGCTGTTATAGCTGTATTAGCTATCTCATTTAGCGGTTTTGCAAGTGCTGGGGTGATTGAATTTGAGTACACAGGCACAGGCTCAGGCAGTATTGGTGGTCAAGCATTCACCGATAGCTTTTTTACCATAACAGAGTATTCCAATACAGATGATCTTCAATCTTGTAGCGCTACTTGTCGATACATTGATGCCATTAGCACCACGATTACTATTGATAACATTGGCGTGTTCGATTTTGTAAGTGGCACTCGAACTTTTGTTAATAACGGATTATTAGGCCTTTCTAGAGCAGGGCAATTCGGTTCGGACCTCTATTACGTTTTTGACATTGGCAGCTATGATCTATTATCGGCCCTCGATACTGTTGTGAATAACGTATCATTTCTGCAATGGGACAAAACCCCTAGTGTGATCACAAGCGGGGGCACACTAATATTTAATGATGCTGACGCAACCGGAACGTTCCAAGCTAGATTAAACAGTCCAGCGACGGTTACCGAGCCTGGTACCCTAGCCATCTTCGCCTTTGGTTTAATGGGCTTAGCTGCACGTCGATTCAAAAAAGCTTAATAGAAAAACACCTCTAATAGGCCGAGCCCTCGGCCTTTATTGGCTTAACTTAACGGCAGTGCCAAACACCATAATTTCTGAAGAACCGTCCATAATTGCACTGGTAGTAAAACGAATCCCCACCACCGCGTCAGCACCTTTGTTTTTGGCACTCTCCACCATGCGTTGAATCGCCACGTCACGTGCTTCGCTTAGCATCTCGGTGTAACCTCGAATCTCGCCGCCAACAATGCTTTTAAACCCCGCCATAATGTCGCGCCCAATATGTTTAGACTGCACCACGCTGCCAGTCACCACGCCTAATACTTCACTAGTGGGTTTTCCGGCTATTGATTCTGTAGTAGTAAAGATCATCTTGATTCCTTAGGTCGAGTGACTTGGTTTGTACTTTGGCATGATAGCTTAAAAGCAAAGCTTCCAGTACTTTCAGCCAGTGTTCTACAGACACAATCACTATTGACTACTTTGTTATCTTTAGCGCTAGGCAACTGATGTACATAAGGAAAAATGGTAAGTTATTTTTTGTAAAGGCGTTAACTAAAGAGGGAGTTATGTACAAGGAAGCTGATTTTAAACTGAGCCAAGAAGCGTTTAGCTTTAAAAAAGACTCATACCCTTTATCAAAAATAAATAATGTGAGAGTTAAAAAACTGAGTTTGCTCGATAATTTGGGGCAAATCATCTTTTGGCTATTTATCTTCTCTGGCGCAGTTTGGCTTGCAATTCCAAGCCTAGACAGTTCACCAATTTGGTTAAAGGTTTTAGTCATATCCTTAACGATCATAGGTTTGGTTTTTGGTCTGTATCGTTGTTCAAAATACGCATTACAAATTGAGTTTCGTCATATAGATGAAACGGGGATTCAGTGGATAAATGTTGCCGGATCTTACTCTAAATCTGACCATGTTTTATTTGAGCAACAAGCGGCAATACTGAAGGCCGCTTTCATATAACATACAATTATCAAAGGCAAGGAAGCTCGATAAATCGACGCTGCTCAGTGGTTAGCCTATACCAGTAGTGAGCTTGATCTAGCTCTGATTTATTTTGAGTCTGCTTACTGTATGATTGTTAAACACTTATTTGATACTTGCTAGTGTGCCGATACATGGCCACCTCCGAATTTGGCAGGTAGGCTAACTTGCAAGGTCGCAAAATATAATTGTTATTACTGATATGAGATACGTTAGTGATCAGAGTAAAAAATCAAAACTATAAGTGCTACTTAATAGACTCCAATTTTATTATCCAGATGTTTAAAGAAAGAGAGTCATTTGGATCTAATCTAATTAATATGGTGCTATCTGATGGCCTGTTTGTTTTCTCCCCTGTGAGTATGTGGGAGATATCCCAAGACGATTGCTTTGACGACTTTATTGCCACTTTTTCTACCTTGCCTTCACTATTACTTTTCAGTGAGGACGAAATCATATCTAAAGAGGCTCAAAACTATTACTCTGAGGCTCTCACATCTCTGAAGGACGTGTCGGTCCCACTATTGAGTTTTTCTGCGCACAGTCTTAAAGCTTTAATTAAAAGCTATGTTGGCAAGGTATCGAGCAAGAGGTATAAGGCTAATGAAAAATACGCTTTCTCTGAAATCAAAAATTGCAAGAAAATTGGTTATCTTTGCGGTCAAACAATATCGGACAAAAAAGCAATCAGAAGCAGTGTTGAACTTGCAGCCTTCGAGTTCATTGCTAAAGCAGCACCTACATTCTGCAAGAATCTCCAAACTAGCAACGCTGCTTTGGATGTTAATAAATTCCCTTCACAGGTTAGTAAGAGCTACATCTACCACTACAAATTCGCTCATCCAACTCGCAAGGGAGAATCATCCGACTTGTCGGATATACTAATTAGTTCAGCTCTACCTTATGTAGACGTCTATTTAACTGAAAATAGTTTGGCTAATTCTATTAGAGAGATAAAAGGTGTACACGGTCAGTTCAAACACCTTGAAACCAAGACGATGAAGCATATGCGTATTAAACATGCATAACAAAGCGTTATACGCTAAAAGGGTTCGATGAATACATTTAAAAACGCACTTGATGATTTGAAATCTAAAGATCCAAAAATCAGAAACAAAGCCGCTCTTGCCTTGAGAGATTTGGGTGACCAACGCGCTGTTGGTCCGCTTATCAGTGCAATTGTTAATCCAGATAACTCAAAATCTATCGGTACAATGCTATATGCCTTAGAAGTAATGGACTGTCGAGAGCTATTTCTACCACTGATACGAATTGCTATTAGTGGTAACTTCGAAGCTAGTGCGATTGCCCTAGACTTACTACATGAGAAAGATTTCTTTGTGACAGATGAGGACTTTGCTGAATCTAAAAGTTTTCTTGATAGCATTGAGCGTACAGACCTAAAAGACTTTCAGAGCGTTGCGCTTAATGAGTTAACGGAGTTGTTCTTCAATGAGAGCGTATAACTAAGTAATATTATAGAACTCCTTGAGCTGTCACTTTGTTAGTAAAAACACGCAAAAAAGCCGCCAATCCACTCCGTCGCACAAATTGCGGCGTTAACTCTAATATAGCCATTCTCGATCGCATTCAGCATACCTTTTACCAAGCGAGATTTTTTAGCTCACACCAGTCCAAAGCTGAGTGAGCGGCCTGCTTAATTAATGCCATTCATCAATAAACTCTTGTTTCAAAGGCATAAAAAAAGCTGCACCAATACTAGTGCAGCTACAGTCTAATAAGACCCAAGGTTTCAGCTTTCGCTGAGTGTGGAGAGAGTACTTACGTACAAGGGCAGCTAAGCCCCAACGGGTGTAAAACCCACGAGCAATTAAGCCCGCTTTTTATGCCCTTCCTTCAAGTGCACAAAATCGACATCGTCTAGGCCTTTAATATCAAAGGCTTGACCAAATCCTTTTACATAACGTCCTTTAATTGGTTCTAAAGCAAACAGGCTAAAGTCGGCTAGTTGGCGTAAGTTGCCAACAATTTCGCCGTGGCGCTGTTCGAGTAAATCAATCACTTGCTCGCGCGGTTCGTCGTCTACTTGCTTGGCAATAACGTCGTAACTTAGGCGTTTACGGGCATAAATTTGCTTAGTATCGGCTTCGTCGTCAATTAACATTACGGCGGCTTTGTTGTGAGCGCGCAAGTAATCGGCATGCTTGGAAATATCGCTAATTAAAATGTAAAACGCCCCTTGGTAACAAATAAATGGCGAGTAAGAGCAATGTGGGAATTCATCTTCCCCCAGCGAGGCAATCAAAATACTCTGCTTGCTAGCTACAAACTCTGCTATTTCGGGGCCTAGGCGCGATGCCAAGCGTGCTTTTTTATCAATCATTACTGTTGGTTCTCTAGTTCCGTTAGTGCCATGTTTTGCTTTAGCAATTCAAAGCGTTCTACTTGTTCTGGCAACAATACGCGTTTGCGATCTCGCCCTAAATAAATCTTAAATATGGTGCTGCCATTATCATCAAAGAACTGAAAACAGTAACTTTGGGTGCCGCGCAAGGGCTTACTAATTAAGGCAATGCTAGCAATGTTGTCTAACTTTAAATGGCCATGTAAATGGCTTTGCTTATCCATTAAATTGTAATAACCGTGGCCTGGTTTACCACAAGGAAAGTTATCTTTTATTTCAAATACAGAGCCAGCCACTTGAATGATGGTGGTCATTGGTCCCCAGCTTGGGAGATCGTACATTAGCCATTGCAGCTGCTCGTTAGGTAACCAACAGGCCCACTCTTCCGGCAGAACTTGTACAATTTCTGCTTCGCTGCATTGCGCTTTTTCTGCCAATTGAGCCACACTTAATTCGCTATGCTGCTCTACTACTTCGGCTGGCGTTAAGGCCATTTAACTCTCCTATCTTGCTTGCTATTAGCGGCTTGTTTGGACAATAGGCCAAACTGCTTAACTGTTTGCCACCTTAACCTAGCAACAAATCAAATGCAAATCATTATCATTTGTATTTACTTATTTTTTGTTTGCCAGTATCCTAGGCCCAATGTCGAGTTAATGGTGTAAGGGTAAAAGATGGGGAAGCTTAGTTTGGCCGTGCTAATTTCAGCGGCTATACATGGCTACTTTATGTATATGCAGCCCAACATCAAAGAGATGACACAAAGTAGTGGCGGCCAAACGGCAGCGCCAAGTTTAAGTGTTGTGGCAATAAATACCTCGGTGGTGGCAACAGAACAAGCTGAAACACCTTCAGAAGAGGCATTGCCCCCTGAGACTCCGCCGCCAGTAAAGCCCCTAGTAAAACCAGAGCCGGCAAGCCCAAAGGCGCTAACAAACAAGCCTACACCTCGCCCAGTTGAGCAAAAAACAGCGGAAGTAAAACCTGTAGTAAAGGACACACCGAGTGAAAAACAGCCCCCTAAACCTAGAGAGCAAAATCAACTTGCCCAGCATAAACCGCCGCAGCCGGAGCAAGTTAAAAAGACGCCTACAGAACCCCTTAAACCCGCAGCAAAGCCTGATCCTAAGCGCGAGCCTGTTGAAGAGTTAGACACCGCTCAAGCAAGTGCTAGCCAAGTAAATAGTCAGGCGCAAACCGAGCAAGGTTTATCTAAATTGCCGCGCATTAATACCCAGCCTCGCTTTGCTCAACCGCCTACTGCGCCAGTGTATCCACGGGTGGCTAAAAAACGCGGTTTAGAAGGCACAGTAATGGTAGAAGTTTGGTTAGACCCAACAGGTCGACAAACCAAACGTGAAATAAACAGTAGTTCGGGCGTAAAAAGCTTGGACAAAGCGGCATTAAAGGCGGTGAAGCGCTGGCAGTTTAAGGGCCTGATTGTAGATGGCCAAGCTCAAGCTTCGCGCGCGCTTATCCCTATTCGTTTCAATTTGAGTTAAGTTTATGCAAATAATATCTTCTGAACAGCTTGGTGCGCTAAGCAACATTTTAACGTCGGAGCAATTGGGCGACTTACGCTGGCCAATTGTACTTTGCTCGGTATTGGCCTGCGCCATCATCATTGAGCGCATCGCCAGTTTAGCCTTTACTCACATTGCTATTCACCAACGTAACTGGCTTAAACTTGCCACCCATTTACTTACCAGTAAAAAAGCCCCCTGCAAAAATCAAAAGCAGTGCTTTTCGCAATCTCGCAGTTTGGCACGCAAAGCCATTTGCTTGTTATTAGTACATAAAGATCAAGCTAAGAACCTACGTGAAGAAATCGCCGCAGTATGGTTACGCCAACAGCAGCAAAAGCTGGCTAGAGGTTTAAAAGCCTTACACATACTGGCCTTAATTAGCCCTTTGTTGGGCTTACTGGGCACGGTGCTGGGCTTAATAGAAATGTTTGATGCGCTAGCAGTAAGCGAGCAAGCCGTTAACCCCGCCATGTTATCGCAAGGTTTAGGCACGGCCATGTATACCACTGCCGCAGGCCTATTAGTTACAGTGCCAGCACTGGCTTTTGCTCATGGCTTAAGCCTTTGGAAAGACCGGATTATTCATGAATTAGAAACCACCATTAACCAGGCAAATCTAATGATTGAAGGGGTGAACACTCTCGCCGATGATGCTCGCACCTTGGCGGCATTTCAGCCTGAAGCGAAGACGAAAGAGTTAGAGCACGCGCCAGCATGATCCGTATCGAACAACAGCACAATAGCTTTAGCATGGTGCCCGACTTAACCGCCCTTCTCGATATTATTTTTATTGTATTGGTGTTTTTGCTGCTCACTGCCAATAGCCGGGTTTACCAAATGGATATGGATTTACCCAGCACCAGCCAAGAGCAAAGCAGCGTAGCCAGTGAACCTGCCGAGCTGCAGCTTAGTTTGTTTCAAGATAATCCCATTTGGGGATTGGATGAGCAGCGTTATCAAACGTTTGCCGACTTTGAAGATGCCATAAAACAACAAACTAAGCAGCAAAACGATCCTAGCGTGAGCTTGGCTAGCGAGCGCCAAGTGCCGGTTGAACACCTATTAAAAATGCTCGAGCTGTTGCAACAGTTAGATATTAAAACCACCCAAATACTCATGGATAAGAACAATGATTAAGCGCCATCTCTCCCCCCTGTTTTCTGCCTGTTTAGGGCTAAGCCTTATTGCCAGCACAGCGCTGCAAGCTGAACCACTAAAACGCGTAGTAAGCGCTGGCGCTAACATCACTGAAATCATCATTGCCTTAGATGCCGAACAACAGATTGTTGCGGTAGATTCTACCAGCCAGTTACCCAGCAACCTTTCGCTGCCAGTAGTGGGCTACCATCGCCAACTTAGCGCCGAAGGTTTGTTAGCTCTTGCGCCCGACGCAGTCATTGGCAGTGATGAAATGGGCCCCGACAGCAGCCTTAATCAGCTGCAGCAAGCTGGCGTGCAGATCCACCGATTAAATAGCCAATCAACGATTGACAGCCTAGAGCAGCGTATTGATGCCTTAGCTACACTGCTAGGTCACCCAGCCAAAGCCACGGAGTTGCATCAAAAGCTAAAACAACAGCTAACTCAGCTAGACGAATATTCACAATCGGCCAAGCCAATGAATACTCTGTTTTTTATGAGCCACGATGCAAAAAAACTACTCACTGCGGGCAGCGATACAACTGCCAATAGCATTATGGAGCTAGCAGGTGCGGTAAACCTGGCCAAACCACATTTAAACAGCTACAAGCCGCTATCAGATGAAGCGATACTTTCTATGCAACCAGAGCTCTTGCTGTTTAGCCAACGCAGCTTAGATAAATTAGGTGGTGTACAAGGTGTGTTAAGCAGTTTTCCGGTATTAGCTGCGACCCCTGCTGGAAAAACCAAGGCAATTTATGCGATTGATGGACATGCACTTATTGGTGGCTTAGGCTTGGCAAGCATAGATGAAGCGGTGCGCCTAAGCCAACGCTTGCAGTAAATCGTTAACCCTTTGCTGGCGAAGGCTCAAACCTTCGCCATTGTAACTACTAGGTTGTATTAATGTCTCTATTTTCTCAGCATTCGGCTAACCCCAATGCCTTGTTTTCAGGATGGCTACTGCCCGTGGCTTTGCTGGTATTGTTAGCCACTGCGCTGTTGTCGGTCACCCAAGGGCCAATGAGTATTCCGGTTAGTGATGCCCTAAGTGCTTTGCTGCCCTTTAACTTAGAAAGCGACGCACCGGCGCATTATCAATTAGTGGTAACCGGTATTCGTTTACCCCGCACCTTATTGTGCATTGCGGTTGGCGCCATATTGGCAATGTGTGGCGCGGTAATGCAAGGGCTATTTCGTAACCCGCTGGCCGACCCCGGCATTATTGGTGTGTCTAGCGGTAGTGCTGCTGGTGCAGCTATCGCGATTGTATTGCTGGGCTTGGTAAACTGGCAACTGCCCGATTTTATTAGCGCCTTAGCGGTGCCACTGTTCGCCTTTATTGGCGGCTTTGTAACAACGGTATTGGTATATCGTTTAGGTACCACACCTAACGGTACTTCGGTAGTAATGATGTTATTAGCCGGTATTGCTGTTGGCGCATTATCTGGCGCAGGCATTGGCTTATTAAGCTATTTAGCCAATGACCAAATGCTACGAGATTTAAGCTTGTGGCAAATGGGTTCCTTAGCTGGGGCCACCTGGAGCAACATAGTATTAGCCTTTGTCACTTTAGCTATTTTGCTAGTGGTATTTATGCGCAAAGCCCAAGCCTTAAATGCTTTGCTGTTAGGCGAAGCCGAAGCGGGCCACTTGGGTATTCAAGTTCAAAAGCTTAAAAGCCAATTAATTTTCTTTACTGCGCTTGGCGTAGGCATAGCGGTATCGGTATCGGGTCTAATTGGTTTTGTGGGCTTGGTGGTTCCGCACTTAATTCGCATGCTGCTAGGGCCTAATCATCAACGCTTAATTCCCTACAGCGCATTATTGGGCGCAGCCTTATTGTTACTGGCTGATTTGCTTTCTCGCTTAGTGATAAGCCCTGCCGAGCTGCCTGTTGGCATTGTTACAGCCTTGGTTGGCGCACCGTTTTTCATCTTCTTGCTGTTACAACAGCGCCAGCGAATTGCTTAGGGTTTCTATGTCGTCTTTATCAAACAGTATTCAACTGCAAGGCTTAGATTTTTCGCTAGGCAACAAGCAGCTTTTTAAGCAACTTTCATTAAGCTTTGCCGCTGGCCAACACACTGCATTATTGGGTGCGAACGGTGCAGGTAAGAGCTCGCTACTAAAACTTATTTGTGGAGATCGCCAACAACAAGCCGGCGACATCCAAATTTTAGCTAAGCCGCGCAGCGAATGGGATAAACCCCAGTTAAGTCGCCATTTAGCCGTGTTGCCACAAAGCTCGGAACTTAGCTTTGCCTTTAGCGTGAGCGAAGTGGTTGGCTTGGGCTTAATAAACAGCCGCTTAAGTTATCAAGATCAGCAAAAGATTATTAAGCAACAGCTTGAGTTGATGGATATTTGGCACTACAAAGATACCCCTTACCCGCAGCTTTCTGGCGGTGAAAAGCAACGCGTGCATTACGCACGAGTAACTGCGCAGCTAGCTACCACACCCATCGAACAGCAAATTTTATTGTTAGATGAGCCCACCAGCGCCTTGGACTTAAGCCACCAGCAAGTGCTAATGGAACACGCAGAAAAGCTCAGCCTGCAAGGCGCTACAGTCATTAGCGTGGTGCACGACTTAAACCTTGCCTCTCGTTACTGCCAGCGCATTTTGTTGTTAAAAGACGGTGAAATTTGCAGTGACGGAACGCCAGAAAAAGTACTTAATCAAGCCAACATTAAGCATGTATTTGATTACCAAGCCGAGATAATGCGCCACCCAGAACAAGACTTTCCGGTGGTTATTTAGCAGCCCTGCTAACTTTTATTTCGAAAGCTAGCTGGGCTGTTACCAGTTAGCTGCTTAAAGCGGGCGCTAAAGTGGGCTTGGGAGGAAAACCCGGTTTGATAAGCCACTTCTGCCAAACTCAATTCGCCTGTAAGCAATAAGCTTTTAGCCCGCTCGATACGCCGCTGGCTTAAGTATTGATGAGGGCTTAACCCGCTGCTTTGTTTAAACATACGGGCAAAGTGATAGTCACTTAAATCCACCAACTGGGCTAATTGATTCAAGCTAAGTTTGTCGGCTAAATGCTCCTCTATAAACTCTTGGCAACGGGCAAGCTGAAACGGCGCAAGCCCCCCACTTAAGGTTGGTTCAGTTAACTGTTTAGTTAGGTAGTGTTTGCTTATATGGCCAAGCAGCAGTTGGCTAAGTTGGTCCAAGGCTAAACGGTCGGCATCGTCTTGCCAATTAAGCTTAAGTAGCCACTGCTGAATAAGGCTGCTTACGGCGAGATCGTCTGCAAAAGTAAGATCTTGCACGTCAAAACCAGTACTGCTTTTATCCCAAATTTGCTCAATACTTTGGCTTAGATCTTTATCGCTAAAATATAAATGCACAAAGGCCAAATCGCCATCCACTTGCCAACGAGATTCATGACCAGCAGGCATTAAACAAAGTTTTCCCGGAGCACCGCCACTCACCAAATCTGAGCCAATCAGCCGCTTAGTTTGATAACCACCAGAAAGGTAAACACTTAAGGTGTGATGCTCTGGGCGATGATAAGAAGTGCGGTCATTTTGATTAGACCAACGGGCAAAACCTAACTGGTCTCCAAGGCTAACGCTATTATGTAACACTGCTCGCGCTTGATTAAGCCGTTCAAATACATGGCTACCCTGAATAAGGCGATGATCGGTTAAATTGCTGCTCATACCACCTCCTTTTGGTGTAGCGCACTAGCTTAGAAAGTATCACCAACATTCCCACTTAAGCAAGCCTACTAATAACAGTAATTGCTTGCCTTAGAGCAGATACTCAAATAAAATTGCCCCGATTACTATAAGCACTGAACCTGAACGCATATCAGGCTATGTAGCGCATTCTTTAAAACTCTTCTAAGCGCTGCCCTCCAAACCACACGGACGTAGACACTCTGCCTTTGCAAGCGGGGTGGTATTGGCGATCGTTGCTTAATTATTTACACGCAAAATTGAGACAAGTTCGTACATGAAACTACCTAATTTTCTGCCGGGGTTTAGCGCTTTAACGCTATTGGCTCCCCTATTTAGCTTTGCAGAAAACTCACCGCAGCCCACTGATGACAGTGAGCAATACCAGGCTTTTTTCCCCATTTGGGCGCAAGAGGCCATCGATTTGGGCCACAAACTGCCAAAGCCATATGGCTTTAGCATTAACTACATGCGTATGTCGCAGCCGCTAATTGTGGATAGCGTGGCCTTTTCTGGCCTTGGTAACGCCATCGACAATCTGGTTGGTGTTAGTGGTAGCCACGCTATTCAAGACTCAGAAACCCTTACTCTGCGCGGAGATGTTTGGGTTTTACCCTTCATGAATGTATATGGGGTACTTGGGCAAACCAAAGGCAGCAGTGTTGCCAATGTTCAAGTAGATCTCGCCGGCATGCCTATCGGAGACCCCTTCGATTTCAGCTTAAACTTTAGCGGTATCACCTATGGTGCAGGCACAACATTAGTGGGCGGCGTGGGGAACTGGTTTGCTTTGCTTGATGTTAACTACACCAATACCGATCTTGATATTTTAGACGGGGAAATCAGCACCATTGTGGTCACCCCACGCGCAGGTTACCGCTGGGAAGTGGGCGGGCGTAATATTCAGGTTTGGGGCGGTGCGATGTATCAAAACGTTGAGCAAACCTTTAGCGGCAACCTAAACGACATAGGTATTAATCTTCCACCACCGCTGCCTAGTGGCGGTAAGTTTGTGGTTACACAACACCTAGAAGAAAAGTGGAATGCCTTAGTGGGCGGACAAATGTCGCTTACCGAGCATGTAGATGCTTTGCTGGAAGTAGGCTTTGGCAAACGCAGTAGCTTTATGCTTGGTCTAGGCTATCGCTTCTAATGCGCATAGTGAATGTGTTTCCCCGCTGGTTGCTCGGCTTGGCTTTACTGTTAAGCCTAAGCGGCTGTTCTGCCCTAGCGGTTAAAGAGCAATTAGATGCCAAGCAACTGCAAAAAGCGCAGTTTACCGAAAGTGAACTCAGTTTGGCTGAAGGTGGTCAACTGCGTTACTGGGTGGGCGGCCACGGTGAGCCACTAGTATTGCTGCATGGCTTTGGCGGTACAGCCACCACAACCTGGTTGCCAATGATGCTAGAGCTTAGCCAGCACTATCGAGTCATAGCCCCGGATTTAGCGTGGTTTGGTGACTCTTATAGCCAAGGTGACGCCAATATTAGCACCCAACGAGAAGCGGTTAATCAACTCTTGGCGCAATTGCGCGTAAAGCAATTTAATTTGGTAGGCATCTCCTATGGGGGGCTAGTCGCTTACGACATGATGGCCCAGCAAACAGGCATTAAAAAAGCAGTAATACTCTCTAGCCCAGGCACCTTTATCAGTGACCAAGAGCTGCTTGAACTTAGCCAGCGTTTTGAGCGAGAGCAGCCAGCCGATATTTTTGTACCTGAAAATCGCCAACAAATGCGCCATTTGCTAAAGGGCGTATTTAGTCATTTTCCACCGCTGCCCCATGCTATCGATGAGCAAATCTATCAGCGCTATTTTGCTCTTTGGCAGGCTCAGAAACGCCAACTAATAGAAACCTTGCCGGAATATCGAGACCAACTCGCCCCGCAAGTAGAGCCACAAAAGATGCCACCTACCCTGGTTATTTGGGGAGAGAATGATCGGGTATTTCCCTTACAGCAAGGCAAACAGTTGGCGCGCTATTTAGATGCCCCCATGATGGTGATACCAAACGCCCCGCATAACATTAGCAATGAACATCCCAGCACAGTTAGCCAAGCAATAACGCTTTTTATTGAATGAGAACCATGAACAAACTTTGCACAGCCAATACAACTAACAAACGCCGCTTAATTAACCCGCTGGCTTTGTTAGCTTTAATCGCCCTATTAACTGGCTGTTCAAGCAATAATTGGCAAACTCGCAACCAACCAACAACGGAAGCGGTGCAAAGTGCGCTAAGCGAGCAACCTGATTTGCAGCTACTTAGCCAACAAACTCCGCAACAATTTAGCTTAGCCAGAATGCCAGAAGACGTAAGACCTTGCTGTGCTTTTGGCAACGCCCACAAGGTTAAAGTAGGCAGCGTACAGGTACCTTTTTTCCGTTATGCCAATACTTTATCGCTGGATGATATTGGCCCACATGCCTATGAAGCGGGCACCTGGAGCTTTCAACGTGGCGAACCTAAAGGTCGTCGCAGCGGCGAAAACAATGGTCAACTTTATACCTTACGTGGTGGCTTTATCGACTTAGCCCATGTTCGCGATACAGCCGACAACACCGTTGCCTTGTTTCAGCGCATTTACCCACAGTTAGGCCAAGCGTTTACCATTGAGCTACCCGCGGAAATCGGCCCCAGAGAAATTCGCATTAAAGCCTTTAAGATTGAGCATTTAAGCCACCAGCAACGCTGGGAGTTAGCCGCGCAATTAGCAGCGAGAATGGCTTATTCAATGGCTGAAGCACACGAAATTGCCCAATGGCATGGTTACCGTAGTTGGCGTCCATGGTCAGAAGAAGTATCGGCCTATTCGCCAGAAGATCTTTACTCAAACATGCTAGGTGCAAAAATTGGCTTAGCGTTGGTGGTAAATAACTTAAGCATGACTAGAGAGCTCTATAACCAGCACATGAGCCAATGGTTAAGCGCGTCTATTGCGCAATTGGAGCCAGTATCAAAGCAGCAGACTAATGCCATGTTTGATGCTATAGACGGCCACTGGTGGGATTCAAATCAAGCGCTGCCCAGTAAGTTTATGCTACTAAAACGGCACTATCGCTTAGGCAAAGAACAGCATCCGTACTTAGTGCCCGAGCAGCTTGCTCAGCAAGATGCTAACTGGCCATTGCTTGAACCACTCTTTGCCAAAACAGCTAGCCCTATGCCACTTTCGCTGCCCGCGATTGTTCATGGTATCGATATGGGCGGCGTTGCCCAACAGTGGCTAGAAGTAGCACCCAAGTACCAAGCAAGCTTTAGCCATATACCCAGCCACCTTTGGCAAAACGGTTTTAGCAACCGCAAGTTTTTGGCGATATCTGCTTATAACCAGCTGCAAGATGAGTTAGAACTGCAAGCCCATATTGGCGGCCAGTTAAATGATTAAACTGGTTTATTTTATTGCCGCTGTAAGTGGCGGTGCCTTAGCTTCAGCAGATTTAGCCGAACAGCAGCAAAGCCAAGCCGATGGCAGCTTTATCGATAACATTCTAGAAAAGCTTGGTGCCGACGGCGGCTACGATAGCAGTAAAGCCATCGACTTTAGCGTACTGCCCGGTCCATTTTATAATCCAGAGCTGTCATTAGGGGTGGGCATTTCTGCCATTGGATTGTACCAAATTGATGAAAGCGACCAAGTTAGCCAAACCTCTTCTTTGGTGATTAACGGCTTTGCTTCGATTAATGGCTCAATAGGCATGACCATCGACAACCGCAGCTTTTTCAAAGAAGACCAGTGGCGCCTTTATATTGATGCAGATATCGCCGACGCTCCAGATGTTTTCTACGGGGTAGGATATCAGCAAAACCATCAAGACAATAACCGGGTTGATTTTAATCATCGGGAATTTTCGTTACGCCCTATGTTACTTGGTCGTGTGGCTGACTCAGCCTTTATCGGCGCAGGCTTTGACTTTAGCTACGCGAAAGCCAGCGAGATTGACCCATCTCAAAGTGAAGTAGATAACAGCATTCTTGAATCCAGCTCTAGTGCAGTGGGCCTTACTCTCCAAGCGAACTACGACACCCGAGACGTAGTTCGTAATCCCTATGAAGGAAGATTATTGCAACTTGATGCTGGCTGGTATCACCCGCATATTGGTAGCAACGATAGCTTTCAAACACTTAGCTTTAATTACAGCGAGTATTACCGTTTAGGCCCACGAGATAGTGTGCTTGCTTGGCAATATAAAAGCCGCTTTAGCTATGGTGATGTGCCTTGGCACATGCTGTCTACCGTTGGTGGTGGCTCGGCCCTACGTGGCTATACCTCAGGCCGATATCGTGACAAACAAATGATGATGAGCCAAATAGAGTATCGCTGGGATTTACCCAGACGGCACGGCTTAGTATTTTGGCTAGGTGCCGGCGCAGTAGCCCCGACATTGGATGAATTTAGCAGCCAAGAAATACTGCCCAACGCCGGCTTTGGCTACCGCTTCGAAGTAAAAAGCCGAGTGAACTTGCGCTTAGACATGGGCTTTGGTGATGGTGAAAGCGGCTTCTACTTTAATGTAGATGAGGCTTTTTAAACCATAAAGGCATAACCTCAAACGATTTACGATTAGGAATTGCTTTGCATTTGGTATAATGAATTTATACACTTCGCCCTCGCCATAAGCTGTAGTAATGGAGCGCTTAAATGAAATCAGCAGAAAAACTAAGTAGTATTCGCACTCGCGTCCCCTTTCAGGTGGGCCGACGTAGCGATATTCCTGCTGAAATGCTCTCATTTACTGACCTAAACAGCGACAAAGAACACGTTGCTTTGGTATTTAAAAATGCCGATAGCCAACAAACTACCCCATTGGTGCGGATCCATTCAGAATGCCTAACCGGCGACGTATTCGGCTCATCTCGCTGTGATTGTGGTGAACAGCTAAACGAAGCTATCGAAAAAATGGCTGAGCAAGGCGGCATTATTTTATATATGCGCCAAGAAGGCCGCGGCATTGGTCTGTACAACAAGCTAGATGCTTATGAACTACAGATTAAAGGCGTAGATACTTATTCGGCGAATAATCAATTGGGCTTTGATGACGATTTACGCGACTTTAGTGAAGCGGCACAAATGCTTAAAGCTATGGGTGTGTCGGAATTAAAGCTACTTAGCAATAACCCCAAAAAACAAGCCGCTTTAGAGCAAAATGGTATTGCGGTAAAAGAGCTGCAAAGCACCGGTGTATATCGAAAAGTAGATAACCACTACTACTTAGAAACCAAAGCCAGCCGCGGCAAACACCGTTTAAAACTTACCAAAGACATGCAACCGTCTTAAAAAGCGCAATAATCTATAAAAACGACTAGCACTGCGCAATAATCCGAAATACTTCCTAACGACCACCTGAGACACTACGCTTTTAGTGACACCAGCAGGAGGCTGTAATGATAGGCTTTATTTATTTCGCAACCGTATTTATATGGGGCACCACTTGGTTAGCCATTGCCTATCAAATTGGCGACGTGCCGATTGCCAACTCTATCATGTACCGCTTTGCCCTTGCCTCCTTGGTATTGGTGCTGTTTCTGCTTATTACCAAACGCCTGCAAAGGCTTAGCTTAAAACAACACGGCAGCTGCTTATTGCTAGGTTTATGTTTGTTTAGCTGTAATTTTATGCTGTTTTACCATGCTGCCCAGTACATCCCAAGTGGCTTAATCTCAATAGTATTTTCCATCGCGACCATTATGAACATGGGCAACAGCTGGCTGTTTCATGGGCAAAAACCTAGCTTGCGTTTAATCTGCGGAGGCATATTGGGTATAAGCGGCATTATCCTGTTGTTTTACCCTGATATCAGCCATAGCGAAACCGCCGGCCAACAATTGCTTGGTCTAGTAATGGCGCTAGCAGGAACCTACTGTTTCTCACTGGGTAACATGCTCTCGGCCAAACAACAAAAACAAGGTTTATCGGTACTCTCTGTGAACGCTTATGGCATGGCTTATGGCGCAGCGCTGCTATTAGTTTGGGGCTTGTTAAGTGGCCAAGAGTTTGGTTTTAGCACCGAGCCGCTGTACTTAGGTAGTTTGATATATCTGGCGATAATTGGCTCGGTATTAGGCTTTAGCTTTTATTTGGTATTAGTGGGGAAATTAGGCCCGCAAAAAGCCGCCTATGCCACTGTGCTTTTCCCAGTAGTGGCGCTAGGTTTATCAACCGTTTTCGAAGGCTACCAATGGACATTAGTAAGCTTAAGTGGCGTTGCAATAGTGTTACTTGGCAACTTACTGGTATTTACCAAAGCCAGCCCATGGCAAAAGTGGCGCTTAAAGCTCGCTAAAGTTGAATGAATGGACAACATTTTTGAGCATCCCTGCACTTTAGTAACATACAAATGTGAGCATTAGCAGAATACACCAATAGTATTATTAAATATCACTTACAAGTTGTTCTATACTGATTAAGTTATTAATTTGCAAGGATAGCTTTCATGCTCAAATCTATATCGATTCGTAAAAAACTCTTTGTTCTTCCTTTACTGCTAGCAGCAGCAATGATGGGTGAAGTAATCCTTGTAACAAGCTCTCTGCAACAAAACCATGACGACGCACAAATAGTAAATATTGCCGGTCGCCAACGCATGCTTACTAAGAAATATTCTGCTGAAGAGTTGCATAGAAGCTACTTAAAAGAACAAGAATTTCCAGGCATTCTTAGTGCCGACAACACGGTAAAGCTATATGAAGCTTCACTCAGTGCGTTAATGAGGGGCGGTCAAACCTACGCAGATTTAGGCCTCAAACAGCCTATAAACTTACCCGCTCCCAGTTACCAACCCTTCATCGACCAACTTCAACTCGTTGAACGTTTATGGAAACAACAATTAACTGCAGCACATAAACTGGAAAACGACCCTACAGGCGCCAATGCCAACGCTTTTTTGGAAATAAACCACAAGAGTATGGCGGCCATGAACAAAGCGGTACTCATTTACGCCGATTACGCAGAACTTAAACTAAACAACCTCGTTAATAACAGCATCGGGCTCGCAGTGATTATGGTGATTTTGGCCTCGCTAGTAGCTTGGATCGTCATTAGAGACACCACTCAGCCAATTAATCTATTGGTAGGAATTAGCCGAAAAATTAGCCGTGGTGACTTAAAGTCATCAGCTGAACTTACCCAAATTATCAGCAAAAATGAATTAGGCATGTTGGCGCACCACATCGAGTTAATGCGTGAGTCGCTGCAAGAAGCATTAAACGAAATTCAACAGGCTTCTAGCAGCATTAACTTGTCGTCAAACCAGGTGTCGGAGTTATCCAGTCAAATTAGCCAAGCTAACCGCAACGAGCAACAACGCTTTAGCAATATGTATGAGAACTCTCAAACTCTTGAAGAATCCACCGCTCGCTTAAGCGAGATTGCCGCCGAAACCTTAACTATGGTGACCCAGTGTAACGAGTTATCCACTAACGCCTCAGCCTTAGTGGGCGAAAACATCACCATGATGACCACCACCTCGGAAGAAACAGTTAAAGCCAGCAGCTTTATTAAAGATCTAAGCAACACTGCTGAGCAAGTTTATGGCATTGTGGATGCCATTCGCGCCATTTCAGAGCAAACTAACCTACTTGCACTAAATGCCGCCATTGAGGCCGCCAGAGCCGGCGAACAAGGCCGCGGATTTGCCGTAGTTGCCGACGAAGTTCGCAGCCTTGCAGCCAGAACGGGAAGCTCCACTGATGAGATTGCCAAGTTAATTACCCAGCTTACCGAAGGGGTACAGCAAGTCGTTAACAGCATGGGAGAGGTAACAGAAAAGGTTGAGCTAAGCCGCGAAACCTCGAAGCAAACCGAACAAGGCATTCTCCAGGTAACCGATAAAATTCAATCTGTGGCGCAAGCGCAGCAAAGCATCGATGAACAAGTAGACCGCCAAAATCAGCAATTAGATATATTGAAAGAAACCCAAGCCGAGCTACAGGAAATCATTGAGGAAAGCCATAATAAGTCGGAAACCTCATCACTGGTTGCCGGGCAATTGGCGAGAGTATCTAGCAATGTCACCGACTTACTACAGCGCTTTTCTATCGAAGCGTCGCTTAAAGCAGAAACTAAACACGAAGACGAAAAACGCAGTCATCCACGCGTACCTACTGGCTTACATTTCTCACTAAGCCAAGGGCATTTAAAAACCCAAGGCTTAACCAAAGACATTAGTAAAGGCGGGGTAAAACTGGTTATTCCTGGCAGCATGCATTTAAACAACAAGCAATCAATTGTGCTCAATTTGGCTTACTTATATAAGGGAACCAACAAGCAATTTGATATAGCCGGTAAAGTGATGGATGAAACCAAAGACGAATCTGGAAAACTTCAGTTGCACATCCGTTTTGAACAAGCAAATACCGAGCAAAACAAAGCGTTAGACGAAATTTTTGAAGAGCATGGCCTGCAATCAAACTTCAATAACAATGGAACAAAACAGCGCTACTTAGACCCACACACCGATACAGTGCAATACAGCTCTTAGCTACCGCTAAACTAAAAAAGCCAAGCCTTACTGCAAATAGTAATGAGCTTGGCTTTTTCACACTTTAGGGAGTTTACAGCGCTAAAACGCTTAAGTGGTTATCCCACTGCCAAGCAGTTTGTTGGCGCTGCAGTTTATTGCTTGGCTGAATAAGCTGACCTTGCCCGGTTGAGGCGAACCACGAGTGTTGGCTAGCTGCTAAGCCACACACATCATCAATTTGCATGAGTTGCTCAAGCTCTCGGCTTTGTTCTGACCATACAGCCAACTTAGCACCGCGTGGAGAACTGGCGATAAGCTTGCCATTGCTGCTTACTATGCTGCCAATATATTGATTAAACAAAGCCCAATAATCGGCATCAGCATCCAGCGCTTGGCATTGCTCATTACCTTTGTGCGAGTATATGAGCGACGTAACTTCTTGCTCAGGGTTTTGTCCTTGGCAAGCTAACCACACGGTATCGCTGGTTTTAGAATAACTTAGATGGCGAATACTTAACTGCGGGTTGTTGAGTTCTCGGCGTTGCAGCAGTTTTCCGCTTGGGCTATCCAGATACAATAGAGCAGGCTTCATACTGTCGAGATTAAGCTTTTCTCGCCCTTGGGTATGAATGCCACCCACCGCAACCACCAAACGCTGCTGCGGCAATAACAGTAACTGGTGTGGGCCTAATCCGCCCAATGACCACTGAGCGCTTAAACTCCACCCGGAATCTTGCTGGCGATACACTAAAATCTGCCCTTCACTGCTAGCACTTAACCCCGCGGTCACGTAAAGCTGTGTGGCGTCTTCCGAAAAAACCGCATGCCCAAAAAAGTGTATACCTTGTGGCGGTGAAAGCTGTTGAATTACCTCACCAGACTCTGGCGAAAACAACATGATGTATTTGCCTGGCCGGCGAGCAACACAAGCGGCTACGGTCTGTTTAGGTTTGGCCAAGGCAACATAGTGGCCCCGAGCAGGCAAAGCTAACTGGTAACGCAGTTCACCTTGTATATTCATGGCTGCGACATAGTGCTTATTTGCTTGTTTGGCACAAGCAATCAGCAAACTTTGCGGGCTTAGGTCTGGCTCATTGCTTAAGCCTTTTGCTAAGGTGGGTAAGCTTAAGCAACTAGCCGAAGCCCCAAAACCCAGCAGCTGAAATAGCACCTGTCGGCGATTAAACTTAGTCGCCATCGTTATTGTTAAAGCCCAGTTCAATCGATAAAGCTTGAGGAATTTGGTTAGCAAACAAGCTATCCAGCTTGGCTAAGTGAGGTTCGGCTTGCTGCCAAACGGCAAGTTCGACTTTTTCATCACTGGGCTCTTGGCCTGGCATAAGTGGTATTAAGGCTGTAAATTGCTCACCCACCTGTTTTGCTAACTTACTGTCGCTGCTGGCTAAAAACGGCGCTAAATCCTGCTGGTAACGCATTTGCAACAGGCTTAACTGCTCGGCTAATAACTCAGCGCTAATGTTAGCTCGCCATGCCTCGCCTTGGTATGGGCGCAAGCGTTGGTGCTTGGCTGAATACATCGCGCGAAACTTTCGCAGCATAGTACTAGTTTGTAAGCGGTAGCTATTTAGCACATCACTGCGCAGCTGCTCTACTTTCAGCTTTTCCAATTCAGCGCTTTGTAGGCCGCTACTCACTAGCTCAGTTGCACTCACATAACGGTTCACCGCACCCGGCAATAATGAACAGCGTTGTTGGTCGCTTAAGGTTTCAAACAGTAAGTACTCTTGAACCCGCAGGTTACTGTGGGTATCGCTTAGTGGCATAGGCGCATTAGATAAAGCCGCTTTTACCTTACGCCCAGTGGTATCTTTTTTATCTGGCCAATAGCTAATCGCCCAATTAAGCTTAAGATCAACCAAAGGACCAAGGGCGCTAGATTGCAGCGGCAAATAGGCCAAATAGTTTTGCTTCCATAGCAATTGGCTAGCTAACAGAGCCTCTTGGCTAGGATGGGCACAGTAGCTCTCGATGTGTTGCTGATAACTACGCGCCTGTTCAAGCAGCTGCGCGCTAACCTTAGCAATTGACTGCTTTTCTTGCTCAAGCCATTGCTGTTGAGAGGTTGTGGCGCTGGCATTAGCACAACTTAAGCCCAATACTCCCAGCAAGCCCATGGTTAGGCCACGCAAAAACTGCTTCTTCATACTTCGTCCTTACAATGAATTCACAAAAGCCACTAGCGCTTCGCGCTGCGACTGATTCAAGTTAGCAAAGGCTTGTTTTGCTGCTTCGGCTTCGCCGCCATGCCATACAATCGCTTCGGTAACATTACGCGCACGCCCATCATGTAATAGCTGGCTATGGCCATTTACCGTTTCGGTAAGCCCTACGCCCCATAGTGGAGGGGTTCGCCATTGCTGGCCGCTAGCCAAATACTCGCCACGACCATCGGCCAAGTCTGGCCCCATATCGTGCAACAGCATATCGGTATACGGGTAAATAAGCTGCTCACTTAATGCCGGCAATTGTTCACGTTTTGCAGTGGTAAAACTGCGTTTGTGGCAACTGTCACAGTTAACTTGGCTAAACAGTTTATCACCTAATTCAACTTGTTCAGCATCCTTAATACGGCGTTTAGGCACCGCTAAATGCTGGGTATAAAACTCAACAAAACCAAGCAGTTTATCACTCACTTCCGAACCATCGGGGTCGACTCCAGAGGTCGCGTTTAAACAATCCTGTTGCGCAGCAGTACAGTGATCTTTAGTGAACATTAAACTGGTAATGCCAATGTCGCCGTTAAATGCTGCAGCGTTTTGCTGCATCAAGCTAGGCTGTCCTGCTTTCCAACCAAAGCGGCCTAAATTAAAGGCTTGTAGTTGAGCGTCCCACACTTGGTTAGCCACACCTCGAATACCGTCGTTATTGCTATCCTCGGGATCGGCATTGGCTAAAATGTCTCCGGCACTAATGCTTTCAAGTAAACCTAAACCTATCATCGGTGAAGCAATACGCGGAGAAAACATCGTATTGGGGTGCATCTCGCCATAGCCTAGCTGGTCAACAATCAACTGTGGCTTGCGTAATACAATACTGCTGCCGTCGGCAAACTTAAAAGGTTTATCGGTATAGGCAAAGCGAACCCGCGCTTCTGCGGCAACACCGGGTATGGCTTGGTCTTGAATTTGCCCGCCATAAGTAGGCTCTGGTACTACGCCGTTTTGAGCTTCTAGGGCTTTTTGTTGCTCTGTTTCTGCAGGAATGCTAATCCGCACCAACATCGATACAGCATTACTTGCCCCAACCGGTGCAGGGTGGCCTCGACCATCTTTAATGTGGCAGTTTTGACAACCATTGGTATTAAACAAAGGGCCTAAGCCATCTCGGGCGATAGTGGTAGCTGGAGCTACAACCCAAGGGTTACGGAAGAAGCTGTTACCAGTACTAAAGTTAAGCCGACCTTCAAAACCTAAATTCGCTGCCGGCATAGAAAACGCGTTGGCATCAGTTTGGGTTGTTGTGGTATCACCGCCCGGTTTTTTGGGGTTGGCTAACACCGCCGAACAAAACACAGCCGCTACAGCAATTATTATTGTTTTTGTTGGGTTAAATTTCACACTCACTCTCTCCATAGAATGGTACTTCAGAAAGCACAAAAGGGAGCCTAAGCTCCCTTAAATAAACAACCTATAATTAGAACTCGTGATCTGCAGTATCTGGGTTTAGGTTGTCTATACCTAATACTTTGGCGCTCGCTTCAATAGCGCGGGTTTGTTCAACCAAGGCTAAAATGGTTCCATTAATTAGTGCATGGCCATCACTATTGCTAGCAGCAATAAGTTGGTCGAAGTATACGCCTTGTTGCTCGGCGCTCGCTACCAATTTGGCTGTTTCTGCCATAGATTGCTCAAACATCTTCTTGTTGCTCTTTGCAACACTTGGGTCTTTTTGGGCAACTAACTCAGCTAAGCTTGGACCAGTTAAGGTTGAACCATCTAAACGCTCAAAGCTGCCAAAGTAAACATTGCTAATACCTTGGTTATTGTAGAAGTGAGAGTTGTGCGTATTGTCGCTGAAACAATCGTGCTCATCTTCGGTTGAATTAGCTTCTAAGGCTACCTTCATACGCTCGCCTGCTAGCTCGCCTAAAGACAAGCTGCCCATGCCAAACATCATACGGCGTAGCGCTTGTTCACTTGGTTCTGCCACTAGCTGCTGCTGGTATTCGCCATCTTTAGCCCACTGCTTGCTCATCCAAGCCAAGTCATCAACTAATAGCTGAGTTACAGCGCTTAGATATGCGGCGCGGCGCTCACAGTTCCCATTAGTACAGGCATCGCCTTTAGCAAAATCGGTGTAAGCACGTTCGCCTGCACCTGCTTTGGTGCCATGAAGATCTTGACCCCATAACAAAAATTCTACCGCGTGGTAGCCAGTAGCAACGTTAGCTTCTGAGCCCGCCAATTCATTTAAAGAAGCTAATAGCTCTGGAGTGATGTTGCTTAAATCAACCTTGTCTTCACCTACTTGCAGGCTAGTGTTGGCAACAATATTTGCGGTAGCGCCAGGGTTACCAAGCTCGTATTGGTAATCGGCGGCAACGTAATCGATTAAGCCTTCATCTAAAGGCCAAGCATTAAGCTGCCCTTCCCAGTCGTCAACAATTGGGTTACCAAAACGAAATACTTCACTTTGCTGGTAATACACGCGAGCCACTTTCCAAGCGTCTTTCGCTGCTAATAAGCTTTTTTCTGAAGGCGCTTCAATAAGCTGCTGTGTTGCTTGCTGTAGCTGTAAAGCACTGGCGTGCGAATCACTAAACACTGCATGAGCTAACTCTGCATAATGCTCTACGACTTGATCTTGTTTTACATCTGCAAACGATGCGTTTGCCAACAATACTGTTGAACCTACTACTACTTTAAATAAGCGCATTGCCATCCCTTTCAAAACACACATGATAATTATTCTCATTATCTTTATCATTGATAATAAGTAAACAAAAATATGTCATTTTGTAAAAATTAATAAAAAGTAGCGCCATTTAACAAAGCACAAAATCACCATATTGATGTAATTAAGTTGTCATATAATTCTCGTTAAATACCCGCGCATGAGAAATTCAGCATCTGGTGAGTAGGAAAGGTTGCCAAGCCTTTATGAACTATTTGGCAACATTTCCCGTTCTAATGATTTATACCAATTACACTAAGAAAGTGTTCAGAAATAACGCAGGGAAATACTCGAGAATAAGGCAGGATTATTCGATAAGTAGTTATTCTACAATCAAAAATTCTAACGCAGTTATCGAGTATTTTAACCAGATAGAATGAACAGTTATTTAGTACGATTGGTATTAGTTCACACACTTAAATGAGGGTAAAAAAGAGTATGAGCACGCTTAATGGAAAGCAGTTTTGGAAAGCATTACGCAAAAAAGGTATCCCACCTTCGGTATTTGCGATGAAAGCCAATTGTTCGTTAAACAGTGTCTATAACTTGAAAGAGCGCAACCAAATCCCAGAAAAATTTGCGCTGGTACTAGATAGAATAAATTAAGACATTCTGGCGAGTTAATCAGTACCCAGATTAACTCGCTTACTAAAGTTGTGTCGCCAGCTATGCCCTTATCAGGCTCACTTCTTTAAGCTCAGCCTTGTTCTCAAAGCTAACTTACCGCTGATTAAACGGCTGCAGTTACCGACATCTCAACCAGTATCTCTTCTCGCGCCATATGGGCTTGCACACATGCTCGTGCAGGCGGAGTAACATCGGCTATCCAAGCGTCCCACACTTTATTCATTTCGGCAAAATCATCCATGGTGCGCACGTAAATAGTCACGCTTAGTAACTTCGACTTATCGGAACCAACCGTTGCCAACAGCTCTTCTACTTTTTCTATAGTGGTACGGGTTTGTTCGGCAATCCCTTGGCTGGTGTCTTTAGCCACTTGGCCACATAGATAAACGGTATTGTTATGCACCACTGCGCGACTCATTCGCGCTTTGCTCTCGAAATGTTGAATAGACATGTTTGCTCCTTATAAAAAAGGCTAGCATCGCTAGCCTTCACACTATTAAATCATAGCGCTTAACGCGCCAAAGACAGTGGATAGTTACGTTGTTCTGCTAACTGTTCCGCTAATGTTAACACTTGTTGATAGGCTAAACCCTGAGTACTCTGTAAGGTATTAAGATCGCCGCAAGCGGCAGGGCTAAGCAGGCCTAGCTCTCGTATGTTTTCAATAATTTGCTCGGCAGCACTTAAGGCCGAAGAGAACTTTACAATCTCGGTACGTGCATAGTGGGCCTTATCAAAGGAAACGCTAGCTGCGCGCAAACTTGGGTCACTACCTGGTATTTGCTGGGCACCAAATAAAGGCCGACCAGCCACCTTGGCATTGCTAAAGCTTGGTAAGTAGCGCGACATATGTTTTACCGCCTCGACAGTGCGTTGCTCTACTTCTTCAGCTTGCCAACCTTGGATTAACTTGCGACTTAAGCTTGCATCTAGCTCTGGTTGGGCACTGCTTTCGCTGGAGCTAACCAAGCCGCCTTTAAACAAGGTTACGGTGTCGGTCATGCCATGCAGCTGAAACAAGCCATCGGGATAGGGCGTTAGCTGCGCCATACCATTGAGCGTACCGCGCTCTCCATGAACAATAAGCTCTGGCCAGCGCCCTTGTGGATTTGGCCAAGTAGCTAAATATGCAGCTTTAAACTCAACCATTCGGCTACGGCTTAGCTTGGCCATATCGTCAATACTGCCACTGCGATATCCACAAGCGTTAATGAGGTAATCCACCTCTATGCTATGGCTACCCTGCGGACTGCTGTAATCCACCCGCCAACGCGGTGTAGCACCTGGCAGTAGCTCTATATGCGTGACTTTAGACTGGGTAAACACTTGGCAATTGGGCAAGCGCTCACTGGCTAACTTAACCGTGGCGGCAATACGCAACAGGCTTAAGCCGTATTCCTGCACCTGTACAAAGGGAAACTTAAAGGCCGATAAATCTAAGTTTTTGGCAACCGGAATCATCCACTCGTCTGGGCTTTGTGGCTGAGCCACTAACTCTTGCTTTGCCAGTGCCTCTAATTGTTCGCGGCTGTAAAGGCGATAATAATCTTCGGCTGGGCCTAGTTTTTGATTGGCAGGGTCTTGTTCAATAAGTGCAGCGTAATGAGCTTGCACCTTGCGTAAACGGGGGAGTAATGCTTCTGGCTCGCCGGGGTCATTAAGTGGCACACTAATAACCGTAGGGCGCTGGTTAACAGCGTGCGGAAATACCCGTAAGGTATGAATGGATTGCTCAAGCAGCTTTAAGCATTGCTCATCGGAGATTTCTCGATACAGGTTACCACCGGCATGTAAATGACAAGCTGGCGGCCCGTTCACTAAACTGGGCCCTGCTTCAAACAGGCTAACCTTGGCGCCAAGCTCAGCCAGCTTAAGGGCTGCTGCGCTGCCGGCAATTCCACCACCTACTACGGCGACTTGAGGCGAAACAGAAGAGGTCGCCGTCACTGGGTGCATTTGCATCACTAAAATTTCATCCGCTAAAGAAAAAAACTATAACGTGAATATTCTAACTGTCGATCAGTAACAATGAAACAGAATTTGCCCTAATCGAGCAGAGCTAAGCTACAGATAAATCGAGTAAAGAGGTTCGCATAGCCAAACAGGAGGTATTGAGGTTTAAAGAACTAAGACCATTTTGCTTTAACCAAGTAACATAGGCTCGCATATCATCGTCATAGGTAAAAGTATCATGCCGATTGTTACCACGCTGAATGACGTGTACCGTCACACCGGGCTAGGAAACACGAAGTTTTCGAGCTATTTCAACACCGAAAGCAATATGTTTACTTTAGTGTAGGAAAAATAAAATGACTCTGGCCCCTTTTATTTTTTCTATTTGATATACGCCACGCCGTCTTTAATACCAAGTGGGCTCTCACCTAGCGCATCTCTTAACCAAAGCGGATCACCATTAACTGTATCGTATGCTGTTAATGGAAGCATTTTATAGGTCATACATTCAGGAATATCGGCCACTACAATTTTCACAGCCTGATAGAGTTGCCAGTCTTCATAAAAGTCTCTTGCTGACTCCACTACATCTTCAAATTTTGCAAAATAATCTGAAAACACTTCAGCTAATGTCCGCTTCTCAAAAGCAAGTCTAGTTTGTACATCCAGCTCTCGATTATAACTAAACTCCGCAGAGCTAATCTGCGCAAAGGTTTTACTAATGTTCTCCATTAAATGCAAAGCTAAATCTAAATCATGCAAAGGTATATAACGCCTGAATAACTCTTCTGTAATCAAATCGTATTCGTGACCACTCTTTTTAACAACAAATTCATCAATGCAATCAAAAAATGCAAGCACATCGTTTTTAGGACCTAAACCTGCGGTAGTACTCCCACCAGCAAAACCAATTGTTTTCATATTACCTCAACCACCTTAATTTTATTCAACTGCAAAATCTATCGCATCTGGAGCAATTGCCCCATTTGACTTGCTTACAATCTCTTTGATGATTTCTCTTCTAGTCTCACGACTGACATTTTGACCGCGGATATCTATCACCACTTTTTGTTGCATACCATCAGCTAAATAAAAGGGGGCAGAGTCACTTTAATTTAGCTAACATACTTTCGCCACTCTTTACTCCTGCCTCGAATGCCTTCTGTTGCCCGCCGCACCACAAGCCTTGCAACTACCTTTTGTCTAGTTACACAATAAACTGAAAAGGAAGCCTTAATAAAAAGGAGGTTTAAAAATTGATAGCGGCAGTTTAAGAGCAGCGCATGAACAGCACAGAAACGAAAAAAGGCCAGCTAATTAGCTGGCCTTTAAAATTTGGCAGGGGCGGAGGCTGTCGAATCGCCCCGTCAAACCACTAATAAATAGCTTAAAAGTTATAAAACTTAACTCTTAGGGTTACTAACAGGGTTACTAAAATAAAACGTTACTCTGAACTGAACTGAACTGAAGCGACCTAAAACTCTGCTATCAGTATTTGAGCATGTTTCGTCGCGCTACGTCCAAAAGCCAGTTCATTAGATTGAGCGGCAACTTCTTTAGCCTCCGGCAGCAACAACTATATGACCTTAGCTTTTTCGAACAAGTAATTTTCTTTGGCATTTTGACCTCGTTAGTCAAATAAATTCTACCTCTAACGAAGTCTCTACTTAAATCACGCCGTTACACTTTAACTAAGGGTTACATATGGGTTACTTAAACTGAACGCCAACATAAAATAATAAACCACTCCCAGATTACTCAATTTAAATGTATGCGTATACATCACCCACACATTACTAATCTGCCTTACAACTTCTATCATTGGTTTTCTGTCGGTGCAGCAACAAAAAATTACTTAGCAACCAATAAAACAGCCTTTGCTCAACTAAGCCTGAACAATCCTTTTACAATCGCAGTGCAGCCGTCACTTTCTGTTGCTCATTACACAAATAACTCACCCGATAATAAGATGCCTCAAAGCCTGCTAGCGAAATAACCTGATTAGCCGGAATAACCTCTCCAGCAGTATTGGTGATCTCTTGAGCGAAACTGACTGAATTGGCCGCTTTTAAGTTAGCAATAACCGGCTCAGGCAAGCCGTGGCTTAAATCCACCACTAAAGCCTTACCATCGAGGTACAAGGTTTTATGTTGAGCGCTTAAAACGTTGTGATCGACCCTTACCCCACCCTCGGCAGCACAACTAAGTTTGAATATGCCGTAATGCTTAACCAAACCGACTAAACCATGAATGTTCGATTTAAGCACTCCCGCACTAGTGAACAGTTCTTTATAGGTGATTTGCGCATTGTTACTAATGGTTTCGTTGGGTTGGTTTTTAACCCTAAAGCTGTTGTAGGCAAACAAGCTAGGAGACACAAGCATTGCGAATAAGCCCAGCCAAATAATCGATTTCAAAACCCATTCCTTGTAATGACCAATTTGTTGCATGTTGCTTCCCTAGTTGATAACGCTTAGTTCAGGCTATCAACCACTGAGCCTTGCTTTACCTAACGCAGCACATCCTTGTGCTTTATCTGACGCTCTTTACACTTTAAAGCCCAATACCAGCTCATTTTGCTGATGGGCTAATTCGTCGAGCTTATTACTCACTTTGGCTACAAGCTTCATTGAGTGAGTATTGGAATCAGCAACGTTATTAATATCCTCCAAGCTACGAGCAATCATATTGGCGGTAGTTGTTTGCTCTTCAGCGGCATGAGCTATTTGATAGCTCATTTGGCTAATTTCGGCGATGCTGGTTTGAATATCATTCATGGCTTTATTAGCTTGCTCTGAATGCTCCACGCTGTTTTGCATTTCACTCACACAGCGTTGAATCACTGCGTTAGCATCTTCTGATTTATCTTGTAAACCTTGGATCATTTCTTCAATTTCGCTGGTTGCATCAGTGGTGCGTTTTGCCAACACTCTCACTTCGTCGGCCACTACCGAGAAGCCACGCCCCTGCTCACCCGCCCTAGCAGCCTCGATGGCGGCATTTAGCGCTAATAAGTTGGTTTGCATCGCTATTTGCTGAATTACGTCGAGAATAGAGCCAATATCTACACTCATTTGCTGCACTGCAGAAACCGCGTCTACCGACTCATTAAGTTGACCAGATAGGGTATTAATAGTGGCGGTGTTGTTGCTCATTACTAAACTACCGGTGCGCACTGCAGACTCTACATCGCCCACCTTTTGCATCGAGCTTCTCGCACTTGCCTCTACATCTTTAACTGAGTGTTCCATTTCGGTCATGGCGGTCGCGACAGTTGCCGTTTGATGGCGCTGCTCGCCAAGGCGATCACTTGATTCCGACATAGCAGACTGGTTTTGCGCAGACACTTCGGCCAGGTTAGTAGAAGTTACCCCAAGCTTTTGCAAAATGCTCTGCAAGTGACTCGCTAAGGTATTAATGTGCGCGCCCAATTGTTCAAATTCGATAAAGCTATGGTTATCCACGCGCTGGCGCATATCACCAGCGGTAAGCGCTTCTAAGGTCTGCAGCATACTGGCTAAAGGCTTGCGCACGTTACGAGAGAGGATCCACGCCAAAAACAATAAGAAGACACTCACCACGCCACCAATAACAAAAGCATGCTGGTAACTATCGCGGTAAATAGATTCGGCACTATCTATAGCGCTATCTTTGAGTACGTTAGCCGCTTGTCTAAACTCGCCTAAAATGGCTAGCGCGCTATCTACCTCTTCGGCCAGCACTGCAATATTTTGATACAGTAAGTTGCGTGATTTAACCGAGCGGTGATGTAAGTCTAATACCCCACCCTTTTTGCCTACGTCTTGAATAAACTGTTCAGTTGCTTGGTCAAAATGCTGGCTAAGTTCGGGCAATTGTGTGGCTAGGCCTTGGTAAGAAAAATTAAGCCTGGTAACACTTCGCTTATTGTTTTTGATTGCCTCGGCAATGGCTTTCACATCATCACTAGCCAAGGCATCTGAGGTAATGGTTTCGGTTTGTTTTAGTTTTTCAAAATAGCTTTTAGCCATTAGTTTTATGGCTAGATCATCTTGGCTATTTACAAACTCGCTCATGCCTAAGCGCAATTCGGTTTGCAGTTGTTGAAAACGGCGAGCGGTTATTCGGCGCTCACTTTGAGCAGAAAGTTGGTTACGGTAGTTAGCCATAGCCAGTTTAGATTCGGCAAAATAACGTTGCTCTAGTTCTTCTAATGCAAACAGTTGCTCAGTTAGTGAAGAACCTTTAGGTGTAGCTTGCTTAAGCTTTGCCAGAGCTGCTAAAAATGCTTGATGGTCTTGCTCAAATTTATCGGCAAACTCTTGCTGCTTGGCGCTGTTTTCCGTGGTAAGAAAATCTTTAAAAGTTTTATCGGCAATCAGCAAGTTTACACTGGTGAGATTGGAATAGGTGACTAGAGGAAGTGCATCGGAGTTCACCATCAGCAGTTGCTGGTGAACCCGACTAGTGCCATTAAGCATTAAAACAACAGTAACAATAAACAGCGACACCATTACCGCAAAGCCTAAGTACATACGCCTTACCAACGAGGTATTACGGGCTTTTTTATTTGAGAACAATCTAATCATACATCACCAAGAATTTACTATGTTGACAATATCCATAACAACGACATAACTAATTACCAGTAAAATAAATACTCCTATCAAAACCATTATCTGACTCCTAAGTTGGCAAGTAGCTAAAAAAGGACGAGACAAAAGCGCTACTAAATACGGTCCTACACAAACAGTATTCGTGGTTACTTAAGCTAGCGAGCGCTTGTTCAGCTCTCTATTGCTCGCTACCTAGTTAACCGCGTTATTGCCTCGCCTACCCCAATAAAAAGGTAAAGAACGAAAGGAAACGTTTTGAACTAGCTAGAGCCTCTAACTAAGTAGAGGCTCTAAAGGGTTTACCACCACACGTCGGCTTGGAAACCTAAGATGAAGTCACTATCTGACTCACCCGATTCGTTTGTGTGAGTCCATGACTTAGGCAGATATGTAGCTAAGAAACGAATTTCTGGAGCAGGTCCCATACCGGTAGGTAAGATAAAGGTTGGCGCAACAGTAATTTTAGACTGGTTAGACGTGGCGCCACTCCAGTTGTTGTGCACATAACCTAATTCACCCTGCACGTAGAAGTGGTCGCTTACTGGGAACGTTGGGCGAACCATTGCAGAAATCCAGTAGTCGTAGCTACCTAGATCATTTTCGTGGTGATCGTTGTATTGGCCTTGAATAGACGGGAAGAAGCCAATGCCATTATCGAGGGTGTAACCGCCCCACAGTAATAAACGGGCCGAGGTATCTTTCTCATCAACCATGGTTAACAAGCGGTTCGCGTCACCACCAGCAGACGCTGAACTCCAGGTCCAATCGGGGTGCTCACCTTGGAACTGCGAACCAGGATGGTAAGCGTTATAAGAAGTGATAGTACCTGCTAGCAAGTTGCCCGAACCTAAACCTTTACCTGCTTGAGCAATAATTTTAGAGAAGCCATTGCCAGGAATACCAAAGAAGCTATTAAGGGTATAAATAGCGGTTAAATCGTAGCCCGTTTCGGCCCACTCTTTGCCATCCATATCCCAGTTATCTGGCATGGTTTTATACATGGCAGACAGTTCAAGCGCGCCATAAGTCACACCAAATTGAAAGGCATGCATGATGTTATTAAGATTTTCTAAATTACCTGCATCGTCAGTCGCCCAACGGTCAATATCAGGGTCTACGCGATCACTGGCAATGTAGGCAAAATCTAGCAGTGCATCACCCACTTCGTAGCCAGTAATACCTACACCGGTACCCGACATATCACTGTAGAAAAAGTCGGTCATAAAGATGTAGTTATCTTTACCGTATTCTCGTTTACCACCCCAGAACACGCCACTTGAGGACATGCCATCAAACTCAATAAATAACTGGCCAAAACCCATTTGGAAGGCATCGGCGCTGGCGCTTAGAGAACTCTCCTGGCCGTAGTCGCCTAAGCCAACATTTACTTTAACTGAGCGGCCATCATCAAAGGCCCAAGTATTAGCAAAGTTAAGGCTAGCATCGTTATCGGCTTCCAAGCCTAAACGACCTAAGGTTTCTTTTTGGCCTGCAAAATTAGATTTTTTAAAATCGTTTTCGGCACTTGTTAGTAGCCCTGCACGAAAGTAGCCATGAAACTCAAAACCTTCGGTAGACGCATTAGCACCACCAGAGAGAGACAAGCTAGACACTGCAGCTAAGCACGCAAGCGATAGTTTAGACAATTTCATTTTAACTCCATTAAAAGTCAGTATTTTCCATATAAAACAACCATCAAAAAGTAAGCGCTTTCTTTTCTTGGCTAAAAAAATGAAAATCTCTAATGCACAAAGCTCACAAAACAGCCACAAACGGCTTAATGAGACAAAGACCAGTAAAAACACATTAAAAAACTTTCATTTTTAGTATAAATATTTAGCAAATAACATAATGTGACCGCCCCCACACAAAAAGAAAGCGCTTACTATTTGAATTGAAATGAATTAAATATATATATAAATCAAAGAATTATATGAATAAAACCAAGCTAAGTGGAGATAGGTTAAGAATTTTGTAGCAAATTCACACTCTACGTTACCAGCGGGCGCAGTTAACTAGAGTGTGAAGAAGGTTATAACTAAACTTTACTGTGCTTTTACAGCCTTAACAAAAACCTCATTGGCATTCACTAAACCTGCTTGCTCAGCGTCTTTAACTATTTTTAGAGCTTTGTCATAGTTCCCATCGGCAACTGCTTGCTGAATAAGTTGCTCAAACATGGCCGCTACCTCTGGTTCTATGCTAGATATTTGCGTATTGCTACTGGCTGAGTTAGCGGAAATACTATCGACACTAGATTGACTAGGTTCTACTTTTACAGCGCTATTGCTAGTTGTAACTACCGCAGCTGCAGCAAGCGCATCAGCATTTTGCTTCTCTGCTGGGACATAATCAAAAGCGAGGCGAGCGGCGCCAATGGCAGTATGTGGTACAGGCTTGTTCATATGAATCTTCATATTTACATCTACTCTGCCAGTTTCTGCGGCCTTACTGTCTGGTGGGTTCAGCTTAGTTTGCTGCTGCATTGCTTCGGTGGTAGTAAACACCAATAGGTATTTCGCCTTTTGCTGGTCTCCGTAGCGGCTCGGCAGCAATATATTGCCGTAATAACGATCTACGCTAACAATAGAGCTGGGATCGTAGTTAATCGTAGTGTCGTCGAATAACTGCAAAGGTTGATGATCTTCATCAAGCACCAAAATCGATGGTACAAACACACTATTTACTATAGGGGCCGATACATCAATATTGGTTACTCCTTGCGCATTAGGTAGCTCAAATGCCTTTACAAAGGAGCGCCCAGAGCTAAAGTTAAATACCGGGTCACTGGCCGTAATAGTAAAATCTAACTTGCCTGGCGCAGTAACTAATTGGTAATCAAGCTGCTTTAAAGATTCACAACATATTGCAGCTTGCTTTAAGGCTGCATAACCTTCTTCTGGCGCAATTTTCTGAATATCTTTGGTATCGTCAGTTCCGTAGTCAACAATCATGCTTTGATTATTACTACAAGCGGTCAAGGCTAACACTATACTTGCGGCCAAAATTGTTTTCATAACAGTTCCCTTTATCTCTAGCAATGCACGCCACACCGCGTGCTACGGGCCTTCCAGCCCTGCCACTTAGTACCTATAAATGTGTTCCGCTTAGCATTTTAGAGTAAAAACACCGACAAACTTCACGTTCAACACACCAAAGTAAGCGCTTTCTTTTTATCAATGTAATAATTCTGCTGCCAAATACAAGGCAAATATTAATCAATAACGCGTTTTGTGAGATGCCTACCAGATAGCATTACTGCGCCAAGCAATACCAGAGGTAACAAAAGTAATGAAGTATTGTCGACAAGAAATCTACTATCCCTTGTTGGTGGTATTCACCATAAGCCTTATGTTGTGGCAGCAGTTTGGTATGAACGTGTCGCTAAACTACCCGATTGATCAGCACTTTAATGCGACAGCACTTAACGATGACATAAATGGGGGGGCATCTGTTGGTACTCTTATGGTTAACGATGCCAATGTCACTTTGCACTGCAAAACCGTAAACTCTCATACCTTTCCATTTTGCAGTATGTTAATTCCACTTAAAGCTAAGCTAAAACAATATGCCGACTTATCTAAGTTTGACACTTTAACGATAGACTTAACCACCGTTGATCTAAGGCGCGACACTGTGCTGATTTACCTGCTCAATAATGAGCAAGACTTACCAAATGGTAATGGCAGAATCAGCCATACTCGCGCCAATATTCAAGCCATCAACCCAACCATTGGACGCGCTCAATATCAATTAGCGTTAAATCAGTTTTATGTGCCATCTTGGTGGGTATTTGCCAAACCCTACGGTATAGACACTGGTGCTAGGTTAGATAATGTAGAGTATTTACAAATTGCGACTGGCGACAATCGTTCACTTAAAGATTTAGAAATTACCCTGCATGCCTTTAGCTTTAGTGGTAAGTGGATAAACGCTAGAGATCTGTACTTTTTGCTGCTGTCGCTATGGATTGCCAGCATAGTGGTACATGCTATTTTCCTTGCCGGAAAAATGCGCAATAAATACATAATATCGAAAAATAAAACTGAAGAGCTTAATAAAATCAATAGCTTTTTGAGCATTGAGCGCGATAAATATAAAACCATGGCAAAGCACGACCCCCTCACTAAATTGCTTAATCGAGCCGGCTTAAGTAGCACACTCTCCACATTGATGAGTGAGTTCTCCCATTCATCTAAAGCAGCCAGCTTAATCATGTTTGATATTGACCACTTTAAACAAATAAATGATCAACATGGTCATGATGTGGGAGACCAAGTATTAGTATCTATCAGTCAGCAAGTAGCAGAGGTTATTAGAGACCAAGATGTATTTGCCCGCTGGGGCGGTGAAGAGTTTGTGATTGTGTGTCCTAATACCCAGTTAAAAGGGGCCTGTGTCTTAGCCGAAAACATTAGATCACTTATCGCGAACAGCCCGCTAATAGAGCAACAACAAGTAACCAGCTCCTTTGGCGTTGCGCAGCTAAACTCGGCCAACATTGATACTTGGTTTAAGCGTGCGGATGAAGCGCTATATAAGGCCAAAATGAATGGCCGAAACAAAATAGAATTTAGTTAAATATGATGCGAATACTCATGCGGCCTTGGGCACAGCCAACACTCACCACTGCACTATTGCTAGGTCTATTACAACCCTATAGTGTTATGGCGAATAGTCAGCACTTCATTAGTTATCCCAAGTTCAGTCAACGCTCAGAGTATTTTGAAAAAGTTTTGGCACTTGCCCTAGCCAAAACCGAGCAAGAGTATGGCATTGCCAATCTTCAAGCCTATGAGCGAGAGCTAAGCAATGAGCGCTTGCGCCGCTATTTACAAGACAAGCAATACATAGACGTAATGTGGTCCACAGCCACTAAACAGCGTAATCAAGCGCTGCGCCCAGTTAAGTTCGACTTATTAAAAGGCCTTGGCCAATATCGCTTTTTGTTAGTACAAGCAGGCGATAGCAAGCGCTTTGAAAATATAAAGACCTTACGCCAACTTCGTCAATTTAGTGCAGGCTCTGGTACCTATTGGAGTGATACTAAAGTAATGCGTTACAACGGCATCGAGCCTGTTACTTCGGTAAACCATAGCCTATTACCTATGTTGGCCGCAGGCCGCTTTGATTACCTTTCACGCGGTGCGCATGAGGTATGGTCTGAGCTTGCAGCTCATCCCAATCAATTTGAATTACTGAATAACGTGGTTCTGAAATACTCTTGTCGTTACTTTTTCTACGTGAATAAAGACAATGTTGAGCTTGCAGAACGTTTAGAAAAAGGGCTTTATCTAGCTCTAAATGACGGCAGCTATAACCAGCTGTTTTTTAGTGAAAGCGACTTTAAGCAAGGCTGGGATAAACTCAACCAACTCGCTCCAGCAAGCATAATCACACTTAATCCACCCTAGGATTAAACGCGCATACCACAGAACCAAAAAAGGAAGCCAAGGCTTCCTTTTTGCTGAGTTAAGTTAGCTTTTCTGGCTAGTAGAAGTAGATGTTGTCTAGATATACGCTATCACTGGTGGTACCCCAAAGCTGCACACCAAGTTGTGATAAACTGGCGGCGTCAAATGCACCGGGTTGAACCATATCTGCAAATACCAGCTCAACACTAATCCACTGCTCGGTTGCCACAGGTAGCATGGTATGGATAACCGGGCCACTGGCAGAGACAACCTGGAATACCGCTTGGCTAACACCACTGGTAGCATACATATCAAAGCGCAAGCCAGTCATGCCAGATGCATTCACAACCCCATCTTGAATACCGTATTGAATGCCCGTTACGCCGCCTTCAACGCCATCTGGAATAATCTGTAAGCGAGCAACATTGTTACCTGCTACTTGAATCTCACTATGGCTTGGCGCATTCCACCAGTTATCAGACCAATAAGAAATCGGTTTATCTACTTGTAAACTATCACTGTATAAAACCAATACCTCATCATCACTCACACTAGGAACGCTTGCCGCAACGCTTGGCCCAGGGTTTTCTGCTGCCAGTACAATCTCTAGGCTGGCATCAGCTCCCAATAACTGCTGATTTTTTTGCGCAGCTCCATAACCGCTAGCATCGGCTTTAACCTTGTGCTCGCCTTCGGCAAGGCTAAGATAAGCCACACCACTGGCGTTAGTAGTTGCACTTTGCTCACCCACGCTCACCTGCGCTCCAGCAATGACTTGAGAAGATTGGTTTACAACACTTACTGCTAACTCGAAGGTATTTGACTGGCCAGAGAAATACAGGTTATCTAAAAACACTGCTTTGCCCTGCTCTCCCCACAACTTAATGCCAGCCATAGTTAACGTGGCTGGGTTTAATACACCGTCACCGTCGCCATCAGCATCTTGCATATCCGCGAAAGGTATTTGATAAGACACCCATTGCTCAGTTTGAGGAGAGATAACGCTATACAAAGCTGAGCCATCACTGGAGACTAAGTGGATCTCCAGTTGACTAATGCCCGCCTCTAAATACAAATCTAGGTTCATATTCACGTGAGAAGAGGCATCTACGCTGCCATTTTCAATACCAAATTCGATACCAGTAACACCGCCTTCTACGCCCAATCCGGCAATCTCATAACGGGCATAGTTGTTATCATCAATCACTCCAGGCGAGTAAAATGGCGCATTCCACCAGTTGGAGTTCCACACCGATACATACTTGTCTTCATTCAAGCTATCACTAAAAATCACTACTGCTTCGTTATCAGCTAGGGCTGGCGGCTGCGGTGCGGCGCTGCTTGGTTGGCTAGTCACTAACTCTTGGCTTAACATGTAAATATCTGTGAGTAACAAGCTGTCACTAATTGCGCTTTCAAAAATTAAACCCAGCCAAGTTAGCTGGCTAAATCCATAGGGCAGAGGAACTTCCATTTCTACCCATCCATCATCCAATGGCGTGCCGCTGCTCAAGGCGTAAGCGACTTTAGATTCAGGATTGCTTGGCCCTTGCAATACCACCTCTACCGCAGTAAATGAATTGGCTTTTATCTTAAATCTAAGGTGGGTATAAGCATCAATCGCTACCGCATTTTCAGGCTCATTCCCCCAGGCAATAGACGCTTTATTGCCCCAGGCGGTGCCACTGGTGATATTAACAACGCGACCCATACTTGCATCATCAAGGTCACTAATTACACTGCCAGATCCCCAGTTATCTCCCCAGTGTTCAATGTTATACGAGCTATCATTGTCGGAGTGAAAAACATATAAAGGCCCGCTAACTGTTGGCAGCGCTTCTAGATTGATATTTAAGCTTAAGCCTTGCTCACCAAGCTCTATAGATTGTTGGTGAGTTTGATATCCAGCCAAACTCACGCTCAAGGAATAGCTACCAGCAGCTAACTCAAAGCTAGAGTAACCTTGTTGATCACTTGTTTGAGCCTGCTCTGCAATGCTTATCTGAGCATCTGCTAATGGTAATTGGCTATTTGCATCCACTACCGTGACAGCAACTTGATAAGCGTTTTGTGGCTCGGGGTCTGTCTCGCTGCTGCCTCCACACCCTAGCATTAAGGCACAACATATTGCCAAAAAGTAAATTTTGAGCATTTCAATCATCACTAATATCCTTATTAATTTTAATAAATTTCAGGTGCAAAAGTGCCTACCCGATTGGGGACAGCAAGGCGAAAGGTAAAGCTTGGCTAAGCGCAAAAAGGCTTAGCCAAAAATGAAATTGCGCTTAAATCAGCGCTTATTTGAAATGTTTACGACGAAAAACCAGCAGACCAGCTAAACCAAGCAAAGTTGCTAAGCCAAAGCTGCCACCACCCGAATCACCATCTGATTGACCATCAACAGGCTCACTGCTTGCTTGCACAGTAAAATCTAAACCATCGCGGGTGCTAAGTTGGTCATCAGCGTTATGCTCTAGACTTACTTGCAGGGAGTAGCTGCCATCAAGCATTGACGCAGGGTCAAACTGCAAAGTGGTTCCCTGCATAATTGGACTAGGTAGTTCATCGGTTTGCCAATACAAACTGTAATTGTCGAGTGGCTCTTCACCCTGCTCAATGTTGGCAGTTACCGTAACCATGCCGGCAGCAGGGTCGACTAAGCGAGTATCATTACCTGCTTGAGTAAGGCTAAGTTCAACACTGGCTAAACTGTCGCTAGGCTCAGAATCGTCGGCTCGGGGTGCATTTTCATCACAGTAGCTAGCATCGCTGCTATCGCTAAATTGGCAATGGGCAATGTAATCGACTTCCATAGTGGCAAGCGCTAAATTGGGATCGATAAAACCACCTAAATTGCCGCCCATAGCCAGATTAAGCAGTACAAACATAGGCTCTTGATATTGGTTGCAGCCACTAATATCCTGGCTAACTACCAAGGTCTCATCAACGTAAAAGTCTATTTTGTCTTCGCTCCACTCCATGGCGTATTTGTGCCAATTTAATACATCGCTACCACCGTTTGGATAAGTATAACGATGCTCTTCACCACAACCTGATACATTAAAGAAGTTGGTAATATAGGTATTTGGCTCATTAGAAAACCATTCCCATACATCTATTTCACCAGCCCCAACATTTGGCCAATTTACATTATCGCCATCACCCTTTATTGGCTGCTCGGCAATGCGGTTTTCTAACATCCAAAACGCTGGCCAAGTACCCGCTTCTAGGTTGTGAAAACGGATCCTCGATTCAATACGACCATACAGAAACTCTCGTTTGTCTTTTGAATTTAAGCGCCCCGAGGTCCAGGTTTTTTGTTGACCGCCTAAAGTTGCACAGTTTTGAGTCTTTTTGCGGGCGATAATTTTTAAGCTACCTTCCGATACCTCATAGTTGCGCTCATCAGAGTAATCATCGTCGGTATAACATTGCACTTCGTTGTTATAGTTTGCTTGAGTTTGAGCGGTCCAATTGCTCCAATTTACCCGGCTACCATCAAAGGTGTCGATCCACTGTACTTCCCAGCCGGCTTGCGCCGATGAGGAAGCTGCAAAAAACAAACCGGCCAACAGCGTTGCTTTTTTAGCAACTGTAAAACGGCTTACTGCATCGTCTTGAGAAAACATCTTGCTTACTATCCTTGAGTTAAGCTGAGCCGTTTTGCTAACCGCGCAGATCGCAGCCTAGCAAAGGGCTAAATAAAAAAGGCGATGATCAAACAGGTTTAATCATCGCCTCTGGCTTACGCGCTAACGACTGGTACGCTAGCTAATGGTTAGAGGCGCTTTACTCCAACCAAGAAATGTTACGAATTTCTATGTTGCTTAAGGTTGGCGCACTGCCACCTGATTCAGCATAAAGATCCGCAATAGTGAACGGTGAGTTAACCACGCTAAGATCAGCAGCAGCAAAATTAGAGAAGCTGCTTAAGCTAATAGTGTGTTCAACCCACTGGTCAGTTAGGGTGTAACCTTGGCCATCGTTAAAGCGAACCCAATGATTAGTGCCGCCCGAGGCCGTAGTTTGGAAACCAAGGTAGAAGCCATAAGCAGCGTCGCCTTTAATTTCAAAAGTGATTTGGGTAGAGCTTGAAAGGTTACTAGTTTGTCCAGGAATACCTACGCCAGCGCCCCAACCCCAATCTTTGGCAGTAGCAGGATCTGAAGCAATGGTTAATACGCCAGTGGCATCATCTACGCCAGCCCAAGCGGTAGCTGGGCTATCCCAACCATAAGCAACAGCACCTTCGTATAAAGCAGTATTCAATACTACAAACTCGCCCTCTTCAGGAGGAGTAACAACAGGAGCATACGGAGGTGGCAAAATAGTTGCCATTAAAGTATCAAAGTCGCCACCAAAGCTAGCTGTAAACGAAGATACATCACCACGGGTTAAACCAGCGCTGTTTAAGGCATCTACTTTATCCCAGGCTAAGTACTTAACGTTGCCGTCAATATCAATTAAGCCAAAGTGTTTTTCTGAGTGACCAGGGTTGCTCTCATCGCCCTTCCATGGCTCGTCAAAGGCTTGGAAGAAAAACAGCGACGCACCAAATTCGTTGGTAAATGTACGCATTGCATCGTAAAACGCTTTTTGCTTGTACTCGTCGGCAGCTTGAGTGCCACCCGCACCAAAGTTTTCATTTGAAACCGTAGACCAGCCAGTTTCACCAATGTGAATCTGCTTGCTTGAATCAATGGTGTTGATAAAGTCTTGAGCCACTTTAATTTGTGACACGGTATGCAAGTAGGCTTTATCCATTGCTGAATCAACTTGCTCCTGCACGGTTAAATCTTGCTCGCTGGCAGGTACTTTCCAATCAGCAGAAAAAGTTGGGTCGTAAAGCGTGTCGTGGTGAGCATAGGTATGTAAAGACACGTAGTCTACCGCTTCAATTAATGCGATAAGATCTGCTTGTTCACCAATGTTGGCACTGTCGTCTATGCCTGCCCATACCGCATGGTTATCAGAACTGGTAATCCAAATATTGGCTACCGATGGGTTCTCAGATTTCCATTGCTGGAAGTCGTTAACGTGGCCAAGGATAATGCCAGGTACCACATGGTATTCCGCCCAATTAACCATTGCTTCATTACCTACAGCAATCACTTTGATGATTTCTGGGTAAGCTAAGGCAAGCTCTTTGGCTTTAGCCATTTCTAAAGCGTTTTCTGGGTTCTCTTGGTCGTGAATCACTGGTTGATCAGTCCATGAGTTTAGGGCATCAATCCATACCCCTAACTGCACGTACATTTCAAAAGATTCATCTTCGGCCATTAGCTCGGCAATGGCTTGCAATAGGTTCTCGGTATTGCTTTTACCATCAAGGCCAATGAAACCTTGAGTATTGTAGGTGCGGAGCATTTTGATGCCCATGGCCGATAAAATTTGCATGTCTTCTTTATGCATATCAACCGTTGGTACATTAACGCCACTTTCTCTTACTGTTGAACGCCAAGCACCATAAGAAATCGCTAAGTAATCGGGGTTACCCAAGATTACATCGCCGTTTAGAGCGCTAGGATAAACGCTACCGGGGCCAGGTTGAGGAGCAAGCTCGGTGCCAGTTCCTGGACCAGTGCCCGGATCACCCGAATCATTCAGTGGCTCATCGGCACAAGCCACCATTAATACCGACATGGCGGCCAGCAAAATTGATTTTAAACTACATATTTTCATCTTTTTTCCACCAGTTAAATTGAAACAATTAACCTGATACTTCCTTGAAAAATGAGAATACGTTTAGCGCATTCTCGGTGACTGATAAATGCAGGGGCACTTAGCAAAATGCCCCTGCAATCTAAGCTTACTGCTGAGCGCTAAAGCTGATGTTGTCGAAATACATAACAGTATCAGCAGGGCGAACCTCTACGATGGGGTCATCAAAGTCTGGGAATACCACAACTTCAACCATATCTCCTTGTGCAGCAGCTGCGGCAAACTCTGGGTGCTGACTAAAATCAAAAGTCAGCTCTTCCCATTCGCCCACCTTAGTATTGCTCGCAAGAATCTCTGCTCCCCATTGGTTAGCCGCTGCTAACTTAAGGCGTACTGCGCTGATTTTGTCTTTATAAACCATCATTTTCACAGTGCTGTTGCTAGCGTTAAGCTCAAAACCTTCTACTGATCGAGTCACTGTGCCAGCCCATGGTGCCCCCGCTGCGCGAGCGGTGATTTTGGCTACCGTAGCAGAGCCGTTAATGCCAGAAGTATCAGGGTTAGCAACAAACTCAATAACTGGGTTGTCGTCATTTTCAAATACTTCCCAACTTAGTGTTTTGGTTTCGAAATCTATGCCTTCATCGATAGTTACCGTGTTGTCATCACCAGCGATTGGCGCTTCGGTACCGCCAGTGGAAGAGACTTGAACGTTGTCGACTAAGTATTTAGAACCGATGCCCGTTCCCCATGCTGGAAAAATCATCACCACGTCAATAGCGCTTGGATCTAGTCCTGCATTTTGTAACTCCGCTAAGTCAAAGCTGTAGTGCTTCCAAGTATCTAGCTCTGGAAGCTCGGCTAAACTCAGTTCTGCGAAGTTAGCTCCGCCGTTTGATTCAACTTTAAACTTCCAATCGGTTGCGCCACCTTCAGCGGTCAATTTCAAGTCAAAAGATATAGACCCACCGTTTGCCCAAGCGCTCGCATCAATAGGAGCTCCGTTGGTAGCGCCGTGATCGGCACGGCTACTAAAGCCATTAACCTGTTCGCCAACTACTTCAAACTCGGTGGCTGCTCCATAGCTATCATCGTTATCGGTCACCACGGCTGGTGTGGTACCGCCACAACAATCCCAGGCGATCCAACTTGGGTTAGCGGCATCATTGAAAATTACCACTGAGTCACCTTCAGGCGGATCAACTGGGTCAACTGGGTCAACTGGGTCAACTGGGTCAACTGGGTCAGTAGTGTCTTCTTGCTCTACAAAGGTCACGTCATCCCAGTAAAAAATTTTGTCTTCACTGGCGTCCACTAAGAAGTCGAAGAAAATTGATTTTTTGTTAAAGGTAAATTCTGGATTAAGTTGCTGGGTACCATCTGCAACATTGGTAAAGTCGAAGCTAAGTTTTTCCCAAGCTTCCGCGACGGTTGTATAAACAAGCACCTCAGCGGTTTGTGTATCATCGTCAGCGTTTTCTACTTTAAGTAGTACTGGTACGCCCGATTCAGGTGAATACACCCACACACTGATGATGCTGCGATCTTGGGTAATGGCTAAGGTGGCCGTATCGCCCAGTGTGGTGCCAGCCCAGTCTTCTGCAGCCGCTGCTTTGGTAGTTTTAATTACCGTAGCACTAGTGCTGTAAGCGGTAATGCCATTTAAGGCTGGATTAGCTGCGGCTAACTCGGTTACCGCACCACCAAAATCTGTCATGGGTAAATCTAATGATAGTTTTGTTCCGCTGTCAGCATCTGGGTTAGTTGGTTCTACCGGATCAACAGGGTCGGTGGTATTACCGTCTGCCACAAACTCTACATTGTCTACGCGGTAAACTGCGCCTTCACCTTCTCCCCAAGCTGGGTAGATTAAGATGTTATCAATGCTGCTTAGGTCTAAACCTTGGGTCGCTAAGTCTGCAAGGTTCACACTAACGTGCTGCCAAGTATCTAACACCGGCGCGGTGATCATTATTTCAACTTCTTCACCACCGGCGTCATTTTGAATGCCGCCATTACTTTCTAATTTTACCGCCCAGTTCACATCGCCTGGGCTGGCTGTCATTTTAAGGTCAAACTCCAAAGTACCAGTGCTTTCCATTGCACTTGCATCTAGAGCACCACGCTCACTATCACGTACAAAACCTAAAACCGCTGGCTGAGCATTAATCGCAAACTCGGTGACCATGCCGTAGTCACTAAGCTCTATTGGATTCGTTGGTGTGGTGCCACCACAACAGTCCCATGCAGGCCAATAAGGGTTCACTGCATCATTAAACACCAGCAGGTCGTTGCCTACTGGATCAGTTGGCTCAACTGGATCGGTAGGCTCTACTGGATTTGCGGGGGTTTCGCCATTTACTACTTCGTCAGCACAACCACTTAACGCAAGAGCCAAAGCGGCAGCTAATACCGTATTGGCCAGTTTGAATTTGCTATTTGTCACTGTCATTCCATGTGTCCTTGATAGTTATTAACATCATGTTTTAACTAAAAAACGGATTATTTTCGGCTCCCAAAAAAGAAAGCGCTTACTTTTTATTGCTAAAAAAATGACTTTTCAGCCAGTATTCTTGTCCATGAATTTGTTTAGAGCGCAATGCTACATCGCCATTACACGTATAAATAAACAACAGCTAACGGAATCTGTACAGCGTTACTGCAAGGCTTAATTAAAAATATTGAGGCTCATCACGAAAAGTAAGCGTTTTCAAAATATTATTCATACAAATCCTATGAAAAGCTTATCAAGATCCAACATGCACGACTTAAATTCCAAGAAAATCGTGTACTTTCCACTCATAAACACCCCTAATTAGGTAAAAATAGAGCTAAATGTGACCTAAGTAGAAAAATAACCGCCTTTAGATTGCCTACATTTCGATTCTAAAATAGAGTGCCTCAAAAGAAAGCGCTTTCTTTTTGGTTTTTAAGACTTATAGTATGGGCCTTAAGGATTAATAAGAAAGCGTACCTAGCGAGAGTGCCGATAAAAAAGGATTATCTAATGCAGAGTAAAACGGTTTTATCTTCAATTATTTGCGGTTTAATGTTGTCATCAGGAAGCGCAATAGCCAGCGATGTTAAACAAGGCGGAACCCTTACCGTACCCATCATTGGTACTGGTTTTGTAGAAAACTACAACCCTTATACTTCTAAAGACTTATTACATGGTGTGATGTTTGAACCATTAATGGTCTTCAACAATATGACCGGTAACACTGAGTGGCGCCTGGCTAAATCAGCTGAATATTCCGACGATCTTAAAACCATTAAGCTCACCCTTCGTGATGGTTTAACCTGGTCTGATGGCAGCCCTCTTACTGCTAAAGATGTAGCTTATAGCTTCACCATGACCAAAGAAAATGGTGCATTTGACCAACGGGGTATTTGGACCGAAGGCAACCTAATTAGCATTGAAGCAACGAATGAGACAACGGTAGAGTTTAAGTTAAACCAGGCTGATTCAACCTTTATCTGGAACCTAGAGAAATACCATATCATTCCAGAAAAGGTGTGGAGTAAAGTAAGTGACTTAACCACCTTCACAAACCCCAACCCTATTGGTAGCGGTCCAATGACCGAAGTGAAGTATATAAAAACCCAGCAAATGGAGTTGTGCCGCAACCCCAACTATTACCTGGAAGGTTTGCCTCACCTAGATTGTATTACCTACCGCTCTTACAACGATAACTCGCAAATTCAGCCCGCTTTAATGAAAGGCGAAATTGACTGGGGTTCAAACTTTATTGCTGATATCGACAATACCTTTGTTGCGGCAAGCCCAGAAAATCATCATTACTGGTACCCAGCAAACGATGCTATTCATTTATACGTAAATACAAAAGAAGCGCCTTTTAGCGATTTAGAATTACGTAAAGCCTTATCAATGGCTTTAGATCGTGAAGCGATTGTAGATATCGCGGCCTATGGTTACCCAACGGTTAACTTTAATGCCGGTGGTATTGGCGAACTATACAGCACTTATATTGATGCCGACGTTACCGCTAAGTACAAAGACTTAACCACTTACAACCCAGACAAAGCTAACCAAATGTTAGATGCAGCTGGCTATGTAGATAAAAGTGGCGATGGCTTCCGCCAAACCAAAGACGGTAAGCGCATCGAGTTTGATATTGAAGTAGTAAACGGCTGGACCGATTGGATCCAAGTAGTACAAATGGTTACCGAATACTTCGAAGAAGTAGGCATTAAAGCCAATGTGAAAACCGTTGACTGGGCAGTCTATGACTCGTCACTAAAAGACAGTAAATACAAAATGTCGATTAACTGGTCGCTAGTAGCTACCCACCCTATTTTGGCTTACCAAGATTACTACTCAAGTTCGCGCATTGGTAAAACGTGGCATGGTGGTCATGGTGTTCACTCACCAGAAATTGACGCCCTAATTGATGGCTTTGGCAAAACTAACGACACTGCAGAACAGGCCGACATTATCAAGCAGCTGCAAGTATTTAGCGCAGAGAACTTACCTTTCATTCCGCTATTTTCTAATCCAACTTGGTTCCAATACAACAGCTCTAAAATTGTTGGTTGGCCAAACGCAGAAAACCCATATGTACAGCCAGTATGGTACGACGGTGGTAAACGAGTGTTAATCATTAACAATCTTCACCTTAAGTAACACAACTGTAGAGAGCCACTGGTTGGCTCTCTTACTTTGGAAAATATTATGAGTTTTTTATTACGCCGACTGGGCTTTTACTTCACAGCCTTCTTGATCGCCATCTCCTTTAACTTTTTGTTACCCCGGTTAATGCCAGGCGATCCAGTTGACGCATTATTTGCAGCAGCTCAAGGCAGAATGGATCCCGCGCAAATGGACGCGGTAAGAGAAATGTATGGTTTTATGGATGGCTCGGTTTTTGAGCAATACATTGCCTACATTAAAAGTGTATTTACCTTGGATTTAGGTCCTTCAGTATTAATGTTCCCAGTGGGAGTAACTGAAGTGATAGGTATGGCCCTGCCGTGGACCATGTTCCTAGCCCTAGGTTCATTGATTGTAGCGCTAATTATCGGGGTATCAATTGGCACCTACGCTTCTTATCGACGTGAAGGTTTTTTTGGTCAGGTATTTCCGCCGGTACTCGCCTTTATTAGTAATTTCCCGTACATCGTAACTGCATTATTGCTGTTCTACTTTTTTGGTTTGCAGTTAGAGCTGCTGCCACTGGCTTATACCTACGACCCTACCTTAGACCCTGCTTTTAGTTGGGAGTTTATTGGTAGCGTACTTAAACACGCCATATTACCCATGGGCTCCATGGTTGTGGTAGGCATTGCCACCTGGGTATTTAACATGCGTAACGCCATGATTAATGTGCTGGGTGAAGACTATGTGACGATGGCAGAAGCCAAAGGTCTATCGAGCTTTCGGGTAATGTATCGCTACGCTGGGCGTAACGCGATCTTACCGGTAGCTACCGCTATAGCCATGGCCATTGGTTTCTCATTTGCCGGCTCAATCATGACCGAGGTGGTGTTTAACTACCAAGGCTTAGGCAACATCTTGCTTAAAGGTATTGTGGCGCGCGACTACCCACTTATTCAGGCTATTTTGCTCATTCTTGTTACTGCGGTACTAACTGCAAACTTCATCGCCGACTTGTTGTATGTCTGGCTTGATCCCCGTATTTCGAAGTAGGTTTTACTATGGAACATCATCACAACTCAGCTAAGTGGCGCCAAGTATTAGCCAAGTGTTTAGCCTTTTTTCATGGTAATCCACCGGCAATTATTGGCGGATTACTAGCTACAATTATTTTGCTCGGTGCACTATTTGCTCCAGCAATTGCAACACACGATCCACAAAAACGTGTATCCAGACCTCACCAAGCGCCAAGTGCCGAATACATTATGGGCACAACCCGTAACGGCCGCGACGTTTTTAGCCAAGTGCTTTTTGGCGCCCGTAAATCACTAACGGTTGCGATTACTGCCGGTATTATTGCCATGAGCATTGCGGTAGCCGTTGGCGTTAGTTCTGGTTACTTTGGTGGCAAAATTGATGAATGGTTAAACTTCATCACCAATGTATTTTTGGTTTTTCCGCAACTGCCCTTATTGATTGTATTAGCCGCCTTTCTTGGGCAAGTGGGCTCCTTAGTGATAACCGTGCTGCTGGGGGTCACCTCCTGGCCATGGGGCGCTAGGGTTATCAGAGCCCAAACAATGGCAATACGAAACAAAGAGTTCATCATCTCGGCCGAGGTAATGGGCGAATCCAAGCTGCGCATCATCTTAGTGGAAATTCTTCCTAACTTAGTTTCTATCGTATTTGGTGGCTTTTTGGGTACGGTGATTTACGCCATGGGCTCTGAGGCCGGTTTAGGCATATTAGGTTTAGGCGACGCCACCGAAGTTAGCTGGGGCTCTATGCTCTACTGGGCGCAAGTTTCTTCTTCTCTCTACACCGGCGCATGGTGGGAGATGTTAGTACCAGCCTTAGCTCTAGCCTTTACCGGTGGTGCGCTAGCGCTAATTAACATGTCAATTGACCAAGTAAGTAATCCAAAACTTAAAACTGGTCCGCACCTAAAAGTATGGAAAAAACTGCAAAAAGCAGCCAATCAACGTCGAGGTTTAGCATGAGCCAAGCATTACTAGAGATTAACAACCTAAGCGTTGACTATGTTTCACCCAATGGCATTGCTCGCGCGGTAAACAATGTAAGTTTAAGCATTGCCCCAGGCGAGACCCTTGGCCTAGCCGGTGAGTCGGGTTGCGGTAAAAGCACCCTCGCCTTCGCGATTTCTCGTTTACATAAAGCACCCGCGCTAATCCCTGAAGGAGAAATCCTTTATAAGGGCAAGGACGTGCTGAAAATGAACGATAAACAGCTACGGGCATTTCGCTGGAATGACACCTCGGTAGTATTCCAAAGTGCCATGAACTCACTTAACCCGGTTATCACCATTGGTGAGCAGTTAACCGATGTTATTTTGGCTCACAAGCAAGTCAGTCTAAAACAGGCTAACGAAAAAGCCACTGAGTTGCTGTCGGTAGTGGGTATTCATGGCGACCGCTTAAAAAGCTTCCCTCACCAATTAAGTGGTGGCATGCGCCAACGTGTCGTTATCGCTATCGCCTTAGCGCTAGAACCAAAGCTAATCATTATGGATGAACCAACCACGGCTCTAGACGTAGTGGTTGAACGAGAGATCCTTAATGAGCTTTACGATCTAAAAGAGAAGTTTGGCTTCTCGATTTTGTTCATTAGCCACGACTTAAGCTTAATGGGCGAAATAGCCGACCGTATTGGAGTTATGTACGCCGGTAACTTGATTGAAATTGGCGACGCCAAAACAGTATTTAACCAGCCTAGCCACCCTTATACCAAAGGTTTGGTTTCGTCGTTCCCAACCATTCATGGGCCAAAAGAGCGCTTATACGGGATCCCAGGCGACCCTGTAAACCTGCTCAAATTACCTAGCGGCTGTAACTTTCAAGCGCGCTGTAACGATTGTGTAGAAAACTGTAAAAGCGATGAACCTATTTTGCGCGCACAAGCTAGCGGTGTTCATGCTGCTTGTCATATTTTGGAGGTTCAAAAATGAGCGTAGTAAGCGAAAATCAAACCGTACTTGCGGTCGAAAACTTAATTAAAGACTTTCCCATTGGTTTATCGTCTAACCCAAATAACCTAATGCGGGCAGTTAACGATGTATCTTTTGAGCTTAAAAAGGGCCAAGCCTTAGCGATTGTTGGAGAGTCTGGCTCCGGTAAAAGTACCGGTGCTCGGGTGCTAACACGCATCTATGAGAAAAATGGCGGTGACATCCTATTTAAGGGCCTGCCTTTGGATGAGTTTGTAAAACAACATGGTTCGCTAGAATATGCTCGCCAAGTACAAATGATCTTCCAAGACCCCTTTGGCTCACTTAACCCGGTACATTCAATCTACCACCATATTGCTCGCCCCTTGCTAATTCACAAACGCGCCAGCAAAAAAGAACTGCGCAACAAGGTTTACGAGTTGCTCGATTTAGTAGGCCTTTCGCCAGTAGTGGAAACCGCCGAGAAATACCCCCATGAGCTAAGTGGTGGTCAACGCCAGCGGGTTGCTATTGCCCGCGCACTAGCGGTTGACCCAGAAGTTATCTTAGCTGACGAGCCGATTTCAATGTTAGACGTATCGGTGCGCTTGGGCATTTTGAACCTTATGGCCGATTTAAAAGACAAACGTGGCATCAGTTTCATGTACATCACTCATGATATTGCTACCGCGCGCTACTTTGCAGAAAAGACTGCTGTTATGTACGTAGGCCACATGGTGGAATGGGGCAACAGTGACAAAGTAACCCAAACGCCACAGCACCCTTACACCAAGCTATTACTGTCGGCGGTGCCAGAAGCAAGTAAAAGTGGCCGCCGTGAACTAGGTGCGAAAAAGGGAGACATACCTATGTGGCACCCTAACTCAGTGGGTTGCCCATTTGCTGCGCGTTGCCCAAATGCATTGGACAAGTGTAATCAAGCATTTCCAGAAGTGACTCAAATTGCCGACGATCACTTCATACGTTGTTTTAACGTTTAACAAGAATTTTTTTGCGCTGAAAAGTAAGCGCTTACATGGATTTTAAGCTAATGAAAGAAGAAAACATGGATACATTAACAAAAGACATCACCGGAGAGTTTGTCTCTATTGATGGTGATAAATACTACCAAATCAAAAACGTCGATCAGATGGCCCCGTTTTTTATCAGTGTGGTTTCAGCCAGCGACCATTGGTTATTCATCTCTTCAACCGGTTGTTTATCGGCAGGGCGCATTCGCCCAGAGAACGCTTTGTTCCCTTACAAATCAGTAGATTATATTCATGAGAATGCTGAAAACACCGGCAGCAAAACTATTGTAAAAGTAACGAGCGAAGCAGGCATCCAACAGTGGGAACCCTTCAATCAACACCACGATAGCTTGTACCAATTGCGTCGCAATATTTATAAAAACGTTGCGGGAGACAAAATCATCTTTGAAGAGCTCAACTTTGATTTAGGTTTAAGCTTTAAGTACCAATGGAGCAGCAGCGAAAAGTTTGGTTTTGTTCGTCAAGCAACACTCACCAACACCACCCATAAAACACGTGAAATTGAGCTAGTGGATGGTATTCAAAACTTACTGCCGTCGAATACGCCGTTCTCGATTATGCAAGGCAGCAGCGCCCTGCTTGATGCCTACAAATGGAATGAGCGCGAAGCCAACTCTAGCCTAGCCACTTACAGCTTATACGCTAAATTGAGCGACCGCGCCGAGCCTGCAGAATCACTGTTAGCGACTAGCGTATTCTCGCTAGCAGAAAACTGCCAATCAATTCTGCTGTCTAGCCAGCAGCTAGCTGCATTTCGTCGTGGTAGCTCAGTAGAAGACGAACAACTAACACGTGGAGTAAGGGGCTCTTATTTCATTCATAAGAAGCTAACACTTGCCGCCGCTGCTCAGGATAGCTGGAGCATTGTCGCCGACGTTGACCAATCACACGCTCAGTTAGCAGAGTTGCAGCAGCAAATCAGCAAGCCGCAACAACTTGAGCAAGCGGTTATGGCATCGGTTGAACAAAACCACCAAGAGCTGCTTAAGCTAATGGCGGGCAGCGATGCTTACCAAAAAACCGCAGAAGATGAGACCAGCGTACACCACTACGCCAACGTTTTATTTAACAACATGCGCGGCGGCGTAGTTGTTGACCAATACTGGGTAGAAAGCGCTGATTTTGTGAAAACCCTTAAAAACGCCAATACCCAAGTTGCACTAGACCAAGCAAGCTTCTTAAATAGCTTGCCAGCTAAGATTAACTACGACGAGCTATTATCCTTAGCAGCTCAGCAAAATAGCCCGCAATTATTACGTTTGTGCCACGAGTATTTACCGCTTACTTTTGGTCGTCGCCACGGCGACCCGAGCCGCCCCTGGAACCATTTCGAGATAAAGCTAAAAGATAACCAAGGCAATCGTTTGTTGTCTTACCAAGGTAACTGGCGTGACATTTTCCAAAACTGGGAAGCACTAGGTGTAAGTTACCCAAGCTTTATTAAGAGCTTTATTGCCAAGTTTGTGAATGCCTCAACCATTGACGGCTACAACCCTTACCGCATCACTAAAGCTGGGGTAGATTGGGAGTTATTGGAATCTGACGATCCATGGAGCAACATTGGTTACTGGGGCGATCACCAAATCATCTATTTGCTTAAGTTTTTGGAGCAGTCAGACAAATACCAACCTGCTGAGCTAAAAGCCCTGCTAGATACAGAGATCTTTAGCTACGCCAATGTGCCTTACGAGATTTCTTCAGCAGAAGCCATTTTTGCCGACGCCAAAAACACCGTTGAATTTAACGAAAACAAACAAAAAATCATTGAAAGTCGCCAAAGCGTAATGGGTAGCGATGCTCGATTGTTACTAGACCAGAACCAAGAAGTCTACTTAGCAAACTTGGCTGAAAAACTATTAGTTCCACTGCTCGCTAAGCTAGGAAACTTAGTACTAGACGGCGGTATTTGGTTAAATACCCAACGCCCAGAATGGAACGATGCCAACAACGCGATTGTGGGTACTGGCTTGTCTATGGTAACCCTTTATTACATGCGTCGTTATGTTGCCTTTATGCAAAAACTATTTGCCGACAACAAGCAATACGCCATGTCTAAAGAGCTCGCGGAATGGTTAAGTACTAGCAGTAAAATTTTACAAGAGGCTAGCCAACTAGTAGCGGCTGCGCCAGTAAACGAAACTCAACGTAACAAGGTATTACGTGACTTGGCCAAGGCAGCAGCAGATTATCGCCAGTATGTATACCAACATGGCTTCTCAGGCAAAGTAACCGTAAGCGCTGAAGACATTCAAGCGTTGCTTGCTCCAAGCCTTGAGATTATGGACAAGAGCATTGCCAGCAACTACCGTAACGACGGTTTGTACAACGCTTACAACATCATTAACTATAAACAAGATGAAGTGGCTGTAGATTACCTCTACCCTATGCTAGAAGGTCAAGTCGCGGTATTGTCTGCCGGAGTACTCACGCCAGACGAAGCCGTTCACTTGCTTGATAAGCTATACAACAGCAGCATGTTCCGCGCCGACCAAAACACCTTTATGTTGTATCCCGATCGTGATTTAGCGGGCTTTGCCAACAAAAACCGCATTGTCGCGGCACGTGTTGCAGGTAACCCTGCTCTGCAAACCATGCTTGAGAAAAACGACCCACGTATTGTTGAGCAAGACAATCAAGGCCACTGTCATTTTAATGCAGATTTCGAAAATGCCGGTGCATTAGCCGCAGCCATCGCGGTTGCAAAAGCAGATTACCCAGAGATAGCCAACCAAGCTTGGCAAGACATTTTTGCCATTTATGAAGAAGTATTTAACCACCAAGCCTTTACAGGTCGCTCTGGCACCATGTTTGGCTATGAAGGCTTAGGTTCGATTTACTGGCATATGGTATCTAAGTTATTGTTAGCGGTGCAAGAGAACTACTTTGCCGCCTACAACCTTGACCCGCACTCCTTAGCGACTCAACAACTAGCTGAGTACTACTACAAAGTGCGAGCGGGCATTGGCTTTAACAAATCGCCAGAGGTGTATGGCGCCTTCCCAACCGACCCTTACTCACATACCCCTAAACAAGCCGGTGCACAGCAACCAGGCATGACTGGACAAGTGAAGGAAGAAATTCTAACCCGCTTTGGCGAGCTGGGTATTCTGGTAGAACAAGGTAAAATTAGTATCAAACCTTCACTACTTAAAAGCCGCGAGTTTTTAAGCGCTGCCGATGAATACCAATACATTGACCCACAAGGCAATACACAAACCCTAGCACTAGAAGCTAAGCAATTAGCCTTCACCTATTGCCAAGTACCGTTTGTTTACGCCAGCACAGAGCAAAGCCAAGGCCAAGGCCAGCTTGTGGTGAGCTATAAAAACGGTGAGCAGTGGTCGAGCGAGTCTTTAGAAATGAGCGAAGAACTCAGCAAACAAATCTTTGAACGCAGTGGCGAAGTAGCCAAGGTATTTGTATCGGTGCCTAGCCAAATGTTACTGAGTTAAAAAAGAGGAAAAGCAGTGAACAGCCACCTAGTAGAGGTGTCTGATTACAACGCGGCGGGATATGCTCCCGTCGTGGATTTTCAGACCTGGCGAGTCGCCATACTAAACTACATTGATGAGCTCGAAACCGAGCTCATCGACAACTTTCAGTGTCACTTAGAAACCGATGAAGTATTTGTTTTACTTGAAGGAAAGTGCATATTATTTTGCGCCGACACCCCCCAAGGAAAGCTCGGTAAGATTGTTGCAACCAACATGCAAGCCGGAAAAATTTACAACATCAAACAAGGGGTTTACCACACTCATACGCTAAGCCAAGATGGCAAAGTGCTGATTGTAGAAAACCAAGATACCAACGATAGAAACTCGCCCAAAATCGCAGTTTCGGGTGATATTCAGCAACAACTTAACCAACTAAAAGGCCAGCTTTGGGGCAGCTAAGCTCTTATTAATCACTTAGCAGTATGGCTAAGTGATTACTCCGCCTTATCACCTTTTAACTGCTTAACCGAATTACGAATGATTAACTCTGGCGCTAACTTCTCAGTGACTTCGTGGGCTCTGTCATTGATTAAGGCAAGCACGCCTTGAGCAGCTTCGTAACTAAGCTGTTCGATGGGGAAACTAACCGTAGTTAAACGAGGACGGATGTGCTGGCTGTAAGTATCGTTATCAAAGCCAACAATTGAAATGTCTTCACCAATGGTTAACTTAGCATCACTGCATACATTATAAACTGCTAATGCAATATTGTCGTTTTGACAAAAGATAGCGGTAAAGCCTTTATTGCGAGACATTAAACGCTGCACAGTTTCGTGATTACCTTCGTGATCAAAGCGGCCTTCAATCACTAAATTTGCATCATAGGCAATGCCCGCTTCGGCTAGGGCGTTGCGATAGCCCTGCAAGCGATCGCGGCTTTCCACTTTACTCATTTGCCCAGTGATGCAAGCAACCTTGGTATGGCCGCTATCGATTAAGTGCTTAGTCGCTAAATAGCCACCCAACTCATTATCGATCCAGATACAACGCCCTGCTAGCTCAGGAATATTGCGGTTTAAGATAATCGATGCAGGCGTATCTTCGGCAATCTTAATTAGTTCGTTGTCTGACAACTTGTCTGAGTGGATGATCAACCCATCAACCTTTTTCGAGGCCAAAAACTCAATCGAATCAACTTCTTTAGTTTTAGATTCTTGGCCACTGGTAACAATAAGGTGCAGACGTTCTTCACGAATAATGTTTTCAGTGTTGTGCATTAAGGGGCCAAAGTATGGACCATCTAAACTACCCACCAGCATGCCAATACTGTTTGAGCGATTAGACGCTAAAGCCTGGGCGAAAGTATTAGGTTTATAGCCGAGTTGTTCTATCGCATTAAACACTTTAACGCGATTTTTTTCCTTTACTGAAGAGTGACCGTTAATCGCTCTTGATACAGTAGCCTGAGACACTTTGGCCAGCTCAGACACTTCCTTTATTGTTATCAACTCATTAACCCTACTGTTCAATACCTGCTTTACTCATGCGCATAGCGCAATGCATGTTACTTTTTACTAAATATCGCCGCAGCTTGCTAGTAATATGAGCGGAAACGGCGATATAGCCAGCAAAGTAAACGCTAACAAAATAAACCTGCGCATATTTTGAACACATTATCACACACTCAACCAAGCCAAATGCTATCACCATACATGTTCACTCACTTCGTGTAGCTACACGTTTACTGAATAAGTCGACCGAAAGAAGGTTTTGCACTTACAGAACACCCAACAAAAAGAAAGCGCTTGCTAAAAAGTCGAACAAAAAAAGAACAGCCCGCACCACAAAGCCAACTAAGCAAGCAAAACCAACACTATGCCAAACTCGCCCAAAACCCCTTTAAACACTAGGTTTTGTGAAGCAATACGCAAATATGAATGACAATTAAGCAGATCCCAAACGACGATATTTAAAGCAATACACACAAATGCTATAAAGAAAGCGCTTACAAAATGATTTTAGCTTAGCAAGGAAGAATAATGATGATTAAGCCGAGTTCTGTTGGAAAACTCTCAGCACTAGCGCTAGCCACCACACTTACAGCTTGTGGTTCCACTTCGTCTTCTTCAGACGGAAGTAGTGGCTTGGTTCAAACTAAACCAGCCAAACAAATTACTGGCGAGCCGGTTACTCCAAGTGACAAATGGAAACTAATTTGGAGCGACGAGTTTGAGGGTGATGAAATTGATACCCGCAAATGGGGCTTTGAAGAAAACTGTTGGGGTGGCGGCAACAACGAACAGCAGTGTTACACCAACCGCAAAGTAAATGCCTTTGTTGAAGACGGCAAACTTAACATTGTTGCCAAGAAAGGAAACTTCACCGGCCCTGACAATCCCGACGGTAAAAAAGGCTTAAACAAAACCCTTCCATTTACTTCTGCCCGTTTACGCACCCTAAACAAGAAAGAATGGAAATACGGTCGCTTTGAGATCCGCGCTAAGTTGCCATCGGGTCAAGGGACTTGGCCAGCTATTTGGATGCTACCGTCTGACTGGGTATATGGCGGCTGGGCTGCATCGGGTGAAATTGACATCATGGAAGCAGTAAACCTAAAAGCTAAATCTGATGAAACGGGCGCTATTGGCGAGCCTGAATCACGCATTCACGGCACCCTACACTTTGGTAAAAAATGGCCCGATAACGCCCACGTAGGCCAAGGTGTAAAATTGCCGAATGGTGCTAACCCAGCAGATGATTACCATACCTATGCTATTGAGTGGGAAGAAGGTGAAATTCGCTGGTACGTTGATAACTACCACTACGCAACACAAACTCACGAGGGCTGGTATAGCCAATATGAGAAAGATGGCATGCTGGTTAATGCAGAATCAGAAGCGCCGTTTAACCAAAAATTCCACTTACTGCTTAACCTTGCGGTAGGTGGTAACTGGGCAGCCAAGGCCAATGAAGGCGGCATTGATGAGTCAATCTTTCCACAGACCTTCTCGATTGATTCAGTAAAAGTATATCGCTGTACAGTAGACCGCTGGAAAGGCAAAGGTTGTGCTGCAAAATCTGACAATGCAGTGTTAGTTGCTGGCGTAAAACCACCAGCTATTTTGGCAGTAGATGATGCCTATGCAGATGGTCCACTATTAGACATTTACAGTGATAGTCTAAACAAGTCTCTAGCGTTTGAAAGCTACAACCCGGTAGACACAGTTAAGTATTCGGAAGTTGACGAAGCAAGTCGCGGTAAAGTGATTAAAGTGAGTAAGAGCAATGGGGCCGGCAATATTTACTTTAGAGCACCTCTTACCGATTTAAGCCACTGGCTAGAAAGCGGCCAACTCATCTTTGATATTAAAGTTGAAGAGCAAGCTAGCAACGCCAAACTACTGGTGAAACTCGATAGCGGTTGGCCCCACACCAGTGATGTTGAAGTACCATTACCAGCGTCCGGTGAATGGAAGGAAGTTCGCTTAAATATTAAAGATATTCTCGCTGGCGGAAATAGCCATGCAGCAGGTAAGAAAGCTGACATTGCTGCAATCAGCAATCTATTGGTATTTGAACCAAGCGACAAAATGACCTTCAAATTAGATAACATTCGATTTGAAAAAAAATAGCCATGTAAACTGGCACAAAAAAGGGGGGAGAAGCTTAGGCTTCTCCCCCCTTTTTACTTAATAGCACTCAAGCAATGTTAGCTGCCTACCTTCAGTTGGTCCCAGTAGAAAACTTGTTCTCCAGCTTCTGCTCCGCGTACACCGTAGTTAAAAAATAAAGTCACTTTGTTGTAGCGAGTATCACTCTGCCAACTTGGCGTGGCTTGGCTAAAGTCAAATATTAGCTGCTCCCACTGCCCTTGGCTTTGAGTAAGCACTTCAACTTCGGCAAAACTATCTGGCTGCTTACTGTCGGTTATCTTTAACCTTACTGGGGTTGCCACAGCAGGAGAGTACACCCACAAGCTCATGGTTGGCTTAAGCTCATCTAATTGGATAGCCTGGCTAAAACCGGCTCCCTCTCCTAAGCTGGTTCCCGCCCAACCAGCCGCATTGGCTGATTTACGAGTAAGCGCCACTCGGCTACGTTGCTTGCTAGGATCTTGGATTAGTTGACTATTATTGCCGCCGAAATCTGAGAAGTAGTAAGCCAAGCCACGTTGGCCAAAGTTAAAGGGCAAACTTGCTTCAGGGTACTCAAAGCGTAGTTTGTCAACTTGCAGATCCATACTGGCTGTTGGCTCGATAACAAACAGATTAACCACTTTGGTCAAATCTACCGACTTGCCAGACACTAAGCTGTTTCCACCAGCGGCTAGATCTGCCACGTTTATCCTCACTTCAGTCCACGTATCTAGCGCTGGTAACTCTACTTCATAATCGCTAGCATTAGGCCAGCCGCTATCCATTTTCACCAACAATTTAGCGCCTTTAGCATGACTAAGTAGCTTTAAATCAAAGATGAGTTGTCCACCCTCCTGCCAATGGTTCATGTTGGTTTCAGGTGCGGTCAAATGCACATTACCGGCTTTGCCGGCTTTACTAATCTCAATCACCTGCCCGCGGTAAGGATCCGCAGTTAGTCGATAGCGCATCGCATTTCTTGGGTCATAACTGTTCAACATTAAGCTGTAGTCCAGTTCATCATCAAATAAGCTAAATCGAGGCCCTTCTGCAAATTGCGTATCCACAGCTACTGTAATCGGAGGCCTAAAGCCTTCAACTAGGTTTGCTTCTTGCGGTACGCTATTGCAACCTTTGCCACTACTTCGCTCCACAGTGCACTGATATACCCGCACAAAGTCCACTTCTAATGCCTGCGGAAAAATATCACCATCTACGCCTGTGGCATTAGCGTTTTCAGCCCAAGAGCCGCCAACATCGAGGTTCAAGCCTAAGTAAAATGCTTGGTCAAAAGGAGCAGCTCCTTCGGCGGTAACCAAGTGACCATTGTTGCGGTATTGGCTATACCACTCATCTTGTCGCTGAGTTGCATAGTGCACATTATCAATAAACCAGCGGATCTCTCCTTCTTCCCATTCCACTGTGTATGTGTGAAAACCATCAGCCGGGTTAATGCCATTAGGCAACTGATAGTCTTTTCCAGAACGTAAATTTTCAGGCACCGCTCGTCCATAATGCAAACTGCCATACAAACGGTCCTCTAAAGCAGAGCTATCAACTCCCTTAGCATCGCTAGGCGTTTTTAAGTTTACTGCCTCTACAATACCAATCTCGCCAGATGCGGGCCATTGCCCGTACTTTTCTTCAGAGGGTAACATCCAGATAGCAGGCCAGGTACCTTGTCCTTGAGGCAGTTTTGCGCGCACTTCAACTCGGCCATAACGCCAATCGACCTTACCTTTAGTGCTCAGCTTTGCCGAGGTATAAGCTTGTGTTTTTGTAATTCGTTTATCACCACTGGGTAAGCGAGGCCCAGTAAAACTGCCCTTTTTTGCCAGCAGTTTTAGGCTACCGTCAGACACCTGTATATTGGCTTTTCGTTTGGTATAACATTGCTGGCTAGCGCCTCCACCACCCCAGCAATGTTCTTCTACATTCCATTTACGCTGGTCAATCTCATCAGAATCAAACTCATCATTCCATACCAATTGCCAATAGGCTGCCGGGCTGCCTATTGGCTGTGGTAAAGCCTCTGCCGATTGCTTAGCTTGCTCTGTAGAGCCACAGGCAAGCAACAACAACGGCACAGGAAGCGCCGCTACCTTACAACAAAACTTAACATTCATTTTGTCATCCTTGTCTTGTTAATTTTGAAAGCGCTTTCTTTATAACATTGTTGATATCGGCTTAAAACCATACAATCAACACTAGCCTAACCTCTCTGCATATATGCGAACAAACTCACACTTAACAACAACTTAAACAAAATACCGCCTTCCTAAAATAGAACAAACAAGAAAGAAGGAACTAACAATTTAGGCGAGGAAAATAGAAAGCGCTTACTAAAATAAGTAAATATTGCTTTAGTAACAGTGAGTAAATTGCAGGTGTATCGGTATATTCCTACTCGTTGTTGACTGACAACTATCAGAACGCACTGGCGTAGAGGATAAATAGAATATTGAAAAATCAATTACTTGCTTAAGTACAAAACGCCCGAATTACATCGAGCGTTTTAGTCAATCAAGTGCCAATTAGTATCCGGATGCATCTCAGCGATAAAGCTCACTAACCTAACAAGTGACTATGCTTTTAACACAAAAGTGCTGATCGAGTTATTCGCTAAAGACAGCTCCGCACCTAAGCCATCCACCACCAAAGTAAGCTTGGCCACATGCCCTTCATTTTGTACTACGACGACTCGATCTCCATTGCCATTTTCAAAACTCACCGCATGCAAATTTTCGCCGATCACTTGAGTTTTAATTCGCCTAGCGCCAATCTCAACATAGCGAGATAAATGGCCAATGTAGTAGTATGAGTTGTTATAAATCAGTAACTTAGCCTGGCGGTTATACATAATGGGAGCCTCGCAGAAGTTCTCTACGTGATTTGGACCACCCTGTTCATTTAACAACAAATTCCAGTCAATCCAACCTTCAGAATAATTATTAAAATCTCCAATTATGTTTCTGCCATAACGCTCACCATTACCCCAAGCGCCTAAGTAGCCACTTTTGTCATTCTTATCTACTGAGGTATCGGTTAGCTCCACACAACCTTCGGTAAAGATAATATGAGTATCTGGGTAAAGGTGATGCACCATAGAAAGGTTTTCGAAATCTTCACTCACATACCAATGATTGCCCACGCCCCATACATATTTAGCGGCCTCTGGGTCACTTAATACAATGGCTGTTCGCTGAACCATAACATCACGATTATGATCCCAAATGACAATCGCTTTATCTTGGTAGCCTGCAGCATGCATAGTTGGGCCTAGGTAATCTTTTATAAAATCGCGCTCTTCCTCTGCGGTATAAAAACATGAGTCCCAGATTTGGTCGGCTTCTGGCTCATTTTGAATACTAATGCCCCAAATAGGTACGCCACGCAGCTCCATTTGCTCGATGAATTTGGTGTAATAATTCGCCCAAGACTGCTGATATTCGGCCAACAGTTTTCCTCCGTAATTCATTTCACCATTAGATTTCATAAATGCCGGCGGACTCCAAGGCGATGCCAACATAGTGATCGGCTCACCAGCCTGTTCAGCCGCCCTCTTAATCATGGGAATAACCCATTGCTCTTCGTGAGAAATATCAAAGCTATTAAGCTCACTATCCCCTTCTTCGATATAGGTATAGTTGCCTAAGGCAAAGTCGCAGGAATGAATAGCCACTCGCCCTAATACGTAACCCAAGCCCTGTTCTTTATCAAAATAGGCCTTAATAAATTCCTCTTGTAAGGCTTCTGGCATCTCGTGAAAAATACTAGCAGCGGCTTCAGTAAACGCGCCACCGAAGCCGATATGGCTTTGAAATTTTTCTTCCGAGTTAACCGCAATCATCGATTGCTGCACTTTATAAAGAGGCTTAAATTGCACTGCCGCTTTTTCTGCCCATCGCTCACCGGTGCGCTCAAGTGTTCTATAATGTGTTGCTTTCATTTACTCACTCAACTTTGTTTATCTAAATTGTGCACAGGTTACAATGAAAGCGCTTTCTTTTTCAATCTACCTAAATCACAAAATAAGAAAACCAAAAAGAAAGAAAAATCACCCAAAAATCCATCTAAATTAAGGAATAAATAGAGAATTCATGAGTATGTTTTTATATTACCCCCTGTATTTTGGTTACAAAAAAAGGAAGCGCTTACAAAATGTAATGTGTAAATGCTGCTCTGTTTAAACAATAACACTAGGCCTTATCACATAAGGGGTTACATAAAATCAAGAATTTTGCTGGATATTGAAAGATGCCGTTGGACGACGAATGAAAGATTTTCTTTATTTTTTGGAACTATAAGGCGTTATGGGATGTTAAGAGAAAGGAAATTGGCAGGGGCGGAGAGATTCGAACTCCCAACATTCGGATTTGGAATCCGACGTTCTGCCATTGGAACTACGCCCCTGCAACGGAAGCGAATTATACATAAGCCAGTTTAAAGGTAAAGAGTTTATCGTGTGCTTTTGTTCAAGCGCACAAAGAACCAACAATTTGCAGATAAAACCCGCTAAAGTGTCGAAAATTCAAACAAAAATGAGCTTGTTTATTTTTTAACTCACGCACAGTTCTTTTTTTAGCATGTTGCAAAGTTGTTAAACCAAGGGCAGCATCAAAGTGGACAGACCTGTTAAGGATAACAAGAGCCTAATTATGCTAAACCCAGTTGAGATATTTGCCAGTATCTTTAAGCCTAGAACAAAGGTTAAAGACGAACACCTACAAGCGGTAAAAACCTTGCTGTTTTACTTATTTTTTGGCTTATTAGTGGGAATATATAGCGCATTTAAATGGCAAAAATATGCCCATAGCGATCTTATAATTAGTTCCTTAGCTTTAATCGCTAGCACCCTACTCGCCAGCACTATGTTACGCGCTGGTTGGCACTACCTTGTAGTAGCCAATATAGCCTTAGCCGGCATGGCGCTGCATGCCATGAACATTGTTTATCAATCTGGGGGCTTATTGCACTCGCCGCATATCTTTTGGCTGCCTACCCTGTCCTTATTAAGCTATTTAGTAAGTAATCGTTTTTGGGGAAACCTTTGGACCGGTGTTTTATTTAGCATTGGCTTGGTAATGTTATGGGCCGACTACACGGGGATGCAGTTCCCGCAAATGCAATTACCTGCGCGTGCAATGACCATTGAGTTATTCTCTGGTTTCTTACTGCCTTTAATATTGTTATGGCTAGGGCAAAACTATGCGCTAGGGCTGCGCGACCAAGCTTTTGAGCAAGCGAAGCAAGCGCAATTAAGTAATCAAGATATGATGCAGGCTTCAGAGCAATCCAAACTACAACTTCAACAGGTGGTTGAACACGCTAGTGATAGCTCTACACAATTGGTTAGCTCTGCCAGCGATATGTCGAACACCGTACAACAAATGAACAATAAAGCAGCTCAAATTGCCCAAAGCTCCGCCCACCAGCATCAATCTATTTCTCAAATTAATCAAAATTTGGCGCACATGGAACAGGTGTTAGCGCAAGCTAATCACTCAACGTCGCAGCTATTATCGCTCTCGCAACAAGCTTCTGGCAATGCAGAACAAAGCGCTCTGGCCATTAATCAAACCGAACAGTCGATGCAAAAAATTCTTAGTAGTAACCAGCAAATAAACAGCGTCACCGACTTGATTAGCGACATTGCAAATAAAACTAACCTGTTAGCTTTAAACGCTGCTATTGAGGCTGCTAGAGCCGGTGAGCATGGCAGAGGGTTTTCTGTGGTGGCTGACCAAGTTCGCGAGCTTAGCCAGCGTAGTAGCCAGTCGACCCAACAAATTCGAGGTTTGTTGGAAACCTGCTCTGCCGACGTTCAGCAAGGTTATAAGGTGGTTGAACAAAGCGGTGAAATTCTGCATAGCATCATTGGCTTGGTGCAGGATATTTCTGATGGAGTGGCGCAGATGGCTGCGGTAATGCAGCAACAAGCAGAAACCGTAGCAGAAGTAATTAATGCCAGCTCAGAGGTATCGAGCTTTAGTCAGCATAATTCACAGAGCAGTTCGGCATTATTAGACAATACCGAACAACTTACCGACATTGCCACTCAATTAGAGGGCATGGCTGAGCAGCTTCATCAAACCGTTGCTCGTAGCGAGCTTTGACACTCTATAAAAAACTCATACTAACAATAACTAAGTATGAGTTTTTGGTTTGATTGAATGCTGCTCTGGGGCGTTAAGCAGAAGGCTGAGCCGACATTTTGGCTTTTAAAAAGTCACTATGGCTAAGGTAGATTAGATCAGACACTTGGCGAATAAGTGCCTCTTCTTGTGGATCGATAACGCCGTCTGCGTAGGCCACCTTCCAAAGTGCTTCGGTAAACTGGTAACGCAATTGGTAGTCCAACTCTTTAACATGACGGGTGAAGTCAAATACCGAGATGGCTTGATTAGCTTGAGTTTGCGCCTGCAAAAATAAATTCTCAGCTTCTTTGTCATCTAGCTCAAAAAGCCGCTTTATTTTACGCAGTATCACCGCATTTTCGGCATTACTTTGTTGGTTATCGCTCTGGCTTAATTGCACTAGTAGGGTGGTTGCTGCGAGTTCTACATTGGGTAACTCACCCTCACTGCTAGTCTCTAGCGTGGCCTGTAAGAACTCTTTAAGGGCTTTAAGCATGCGCCTTCCTCTTTACACTCTTGAAGAAAAGCAGAATAAACTAGCCCAAGCAAAATGCCAAATAACCAACAAGCAAGCGTTAGAAATGAAAAAGCCCCGTCATAAGACGAGGCTTTAAAAGGATGGTGCCGATTGCCGGAGTCGAACTGGCGACCTACTGATTACAAGTCAGTTGCTCTACCAACTGAGCTAAATCGGCACACTGTTGGTACTGCTGATACGCTGTATCGAGCGAGCGCTATTAAACGGATTTTCACAGTGCTTGTCAACGGCCAGAGTGAAAAAATTTTTAATCCGCGCACAACTGCCAATTTAATAACCAATTAAGCTACTTTTTCAGCACTTAGTACTTGAGGCTCAGCAAGGTTAATCGATTCAAGTTCTACTGTCGTTTTCAAACGATCATCCCAGCGGCGTAATTGCAGCTGACCATCCATGGTTTCACACAATAAGGTGCAGTTTTCAATCCAATCACCATCGTTAGCATATACAACGCCCTGTTGCTCACTTAGCTCAGGGTGATGAATGTGCCCACATATCACCACATCTACTCCTTGGCGCACAGCCTCATTCACCACTGCTTGGCGATAGCGAGCGATAGCCTCGGTGGCTTTGGCAATTTTAGACTTGATATACCCCGCCAACGACCAATAGGGATAACCCAGCGCATGGCGAATTTTGCTCGAAGAGCGGTTTAGAAATAGTAAGAAGTCATAAAGGTGATCGCCCAACTTGGCGTAAAAACGGCCAAAACAGACTTCTTCGTCGAACTGATCACCATGCACCATCAAAATTTGTTTACCGGTAATGCTGGTATAGCGGTACTGTTTGCTCACTTTCACATCGGCGAGATCCATGCCGTAATAAGCCTTAAACAGTTGATCATGATTGCCGGGAATGTACACCAGCTCACAACCGGATTTAGCCAAACTCATCAAGTATTGCAGTACTTGGTTGTGAGACTCTGGCCAATATACCCGGCGCTTTAACGCCCATACATCAACAATGTCTCCCACCAAAAAAATTCGCTTGGCTTTAGTTTGTTGTAGTAGCTGCAGTAGCATTTCTGCCTTGCAATCTTTACAACCCAGGTGAATATCTGAGAGCCATAGGCTTTGATAGATCTGTTTTGTTGTCATTACTTACGCCACATCATCCCTGTTATGGCTAATCTAAAAGGCATATTTGACCAAAAAGTGACGCTTTGATGTCAAGACCATGACAGAATTATCATTGCTAAGCTAAGAGGCTTTGTTTAGTGTACTAAACTCAATTAGGCTAGTGAGAGTACTTAGGATTTAGTAGCGCTTAATCTAGTTAATTGGAATGCATAACCATCACGGAGTAGATAGTGAGATCGAATTCCCCACAACGCCCATTATCAATTGCCACCATTGGCGGCGGAAGCGGTCACTTTGTATTGTTATCGGCTCTTAGAGATGCAGATCACCTAGCGATTAGCGCCATTGTATCGATGACCGACAGTGGCGGAAGCACCGGCCGCCTGCGTGATGAACTAGGCATTTTGCCACCTGGGGATATTCTTAAATGTGTATTAGCCCTCTCTCCCTATCGAGAATTAGCCCGTAAGCTTTTGTTAAAACGATTTACCAAAGGCAAGCGTTTGTCTGGTCATAGTGCCGGTAACATGCTGCTTACCATGCTCTCGCAATACAGCGGTTCTTTTTCGGAGGGTATTCAAGGCTTAGCGCAAATGCTTGACGTTGAAGGTGAGATTTTGCCGGTCACCATTGATAAGTCCACCTTAGTGGCGGAACTTACCAGCGGTGAACGTATTTTTGGTGAGAGTGCCATCGATTTGCCTCGCGGCGATCAACGAGAAAAAATAGCCAATGTATTTTTAGTTCCTCATCACGCTGAACAAGTGCGAGTTTATCCACCAGTGATTGAGCGCATCAACACCGTTGAGGCGATTGTATTAGGCCCTGGCGATCTATTTACCAGCATTATTCCTAATTTATTAGTACCGGGCGTTAAAGAAGCGATAAAAAGCAGCAAAGCTAAGCTTGTGTATGTAAGCAATATTATGACTAAGTTTGGTGAGACCGACGGTTATAATCTAGAGCATTTTATTTCGGATTTAGAGCACTACTTAGGTCGCCCTCTAGATGCTGTTGTGGTGAATAACCATATACCCAGTGACGAAATGATAGCTAACTACAACCTGGAGCGCGCGCAAGTAGTAGCGGTTGATGATCTAGAAGCTATTGGTAACAAATATCAGCTGATTTATGCCGACTTAATTGATGAAGACAGCGACATAGTGCGCCACGATTCAGAGAAACTTGCCAACGCCTTGCTGCCCTACCTTAGTAGTTTAGACAGCCAAACCTTGTCGCTGGTAAAGGCTAGCGGAACTGAGGGTTAATATTGGCTCCGCCCGCTAAGGCTGAGTCAGGCATTCTGCGCATCAAATCATCCAGCTGAGTAAATACCGGACGTAATGACGGGTCGTATTTATCCTGCCAACGCCACTGCCATTCATTGTCACCTTGGGTCCAACGTATCAGCTTTTCTGAACGGTGCTCTCCCGAGTATGGCGAAGCCAGTTGCTTAGGTACTTGCTGCAGTAGCGCATAAATATCTGAGCAAACCAACATCGACAGCTGTTGCACCGCTTCACTAGCATTGTCCTGTTTATGGTAGGTTTGACGAATAGAATAATGCAGATTCTCACAATCTACATTCACGGTTGTCATTCCATCAGGGCGATGGAACATGAAGCTTAGCTGATAAGAAGGAGCAGCTTTATCAAACAACGCTACCCAAGTGGTTGCGCCGCTTACTAGAACAATAACTGCGCCTAGTACAATACTTCCCCAATAGCGTGACTTTTTCGCCATAGCTTGCTCGCTCATTCCATGTGCCTATGGTTTATCAACAAAACGCAAAAACGCTTTATTTTGCCACCAATCTTTCTTTTCTCACTTTAAAGGTAGGGCAGATTTAATCGCTTGCAAAGCTCTTTTTTGATAAATAAATCAATTTAAAGAAGAATGTCCTTGTGGATAAAATTGATTAGTTCAGTGAAAAGAGTTGCTTAGTAAAAAGCACCAGTTTGGGGCTAGAATATTTGCATTCGAAAAAACATAAAAAAAACTTTTTATACTGATATGACCACCCTTCTATTAATATTTGCTAAAATCGCCGCTCGCCGCATCATGCAAAGAAAGTGAGTTATGAATTTAAACCAATATTTTAGTCGCGAAGATCAACAGTTTGTATTTAGTAGACAACAAGCTTGTGATTTTGCCAAAGGCGTCGCCAACGACTTTAATGCCATTCACGATGCAGACTCTTCGCGTTTCTGTGTTCCTGGTGATTTGTTATTCTCAGTTATGCTAAACGAGCTTGGTTTAAGCCAAGACATGCAATTTACCTTTGCCGGCATGGTCACCGATGGCGTACCACTAAGTATTGAACAACAAGAACAACACTGCTTACTCGTAGATAACAACGGCAAAGAATATCTGCAATTAGAACGCAGCGGTGAAAACCTAAAAGATGCTGAGATTATTGGCGATATTATTGCTGACTATGTGCGTTTCTCTGGGCGTAACTTTCCGCACATATTAGTCCCCCTACTCGAAGAACAAGGCTTAATGCTGAATCGTAAGCGCCCACTAGTGATTTACGAAAACATGAGCCTGCATTTCGAGCAATTACCAACTCGCTCTCCACATTTAGAGTTTGTTGGCGGTGAGTTTATTCCCAACGGAAAACGCGGCGTAGCCTTGCTTAAATTTACTATCAGCGAAGATGGCCAAGTTATCGGCAAAGGTCAAAAACGCATGGTGCTAGGTAGTTTACTTCCGTACGAAAAAGCCGAAAGTGACATGCTAATTGATAACTACGAAGGATGCCGCCAGGCCTTCTTAAAACGCCAACAAGCGTAAACAACTAAAGCGCCAATCGGCGCTTTTATTTTATCTGCGATAAAGGCAAGGCGGTGTGGCTAAACACCTGCTGCAGCACAAAGCTAGAGCGCACGCCAGTAACCCCTTCTATCCGAGTTAGTTTGCCCAACAAAAATGCCTGATAATGCTCCATATCTCTAACCACAACTTTAAGCTGGTAATCGGCGTCGGTGCCAGTAACTAATGCGCACTCCATAACTTCTTCATAGGCACTAATTATTTTTTGAAAGTTTTCGAAGCGCTCTGGGGTATGCCTATCCATAGAGATATGAATATAAGCGGTAAGGTTAAGGTTGAGCTTTTTTTCGTTAAGTAAGGTTACGTGTTTAGCAATGAGCCCGGCGTCTTCCAAGGCTTTTACCCGCCGTGAACACGGTGACGGAGATAAACCAACTTGCTCAGCTAACTCTAAATTACTAATTCGCCCATTGTTCTGCATCAAATCTAAAATCTTTCTATCGGTGCGATCAAGGCGCATTACTTACCTCCAAATTTAAGCATCATATCAACCTTGGTTTATTTCACCCCAAATAAATCCAAACTACAACAATCATTGCCAACAAACTCTAAAAATACGCAATATAGACAAACACTCACCCTTTTATATTAAATATACTTATTACAGTGAAAAATACTCGGGAACGGCAACAAATATACCTATTTGCTAGCCAATAGTTTGCTCACCACGTTAACTAGCCCCACTCTAATCGGCATTTACCCTTTGCCAGTACAGAGAACAGTGAAACCCATCACTTAAGTATCCAAACTATCTAAAGGTGGCTTAGGCCACCTTTTTGTTTATTCTTTTGCCAGTTATTGTGCGCCATTTAATCGAAGCTCAATTATTTCATTTTTTTTACTGATTTCGGTTGACTTAAACCGGCAAAATTCGTTTAATAGCGCCCGTCGCCCGGATAGCTCAGTCGGTAGAGCAGAGGATTGAAAATCCTCGTGTCGGTGGTTCGATTCCGCCTCCGGGCACCACCTTTAAAAAGCCTGCATTTATGCAGGCTTTTTTCGTTTTAGCTTCCCATACTAAATACCGCAAAAGGCTATCGCTTTAGTTGGCGAATAGCTAAACTCTAAATAAGTGTTTGATCTCACATTGCCCACTATTTCAAGGAATGAAATATGCGCCTTTCTTCTTTAGCCCTAGCTTTACCGCTAGTTCTTTCTTCTGGACATAGCCAAGCTGATTTTTTCGAACAGTTTGTTGACCCTACCGACGGCCGTATGGATGCTAGCCAATGGCTTATGGATAACGCAGTAGGTTTTCTGCCGGTACCAATTATTATTACCGACCCCGCGGTGGGTTACGGCGGCGGTTTAGTATTAGCTTTTTTTCACGAAAACGAAGAACTGCAAAATGAACAGCCAGATGATCCCAATGCCCCGCTAAAACTTACGCCTAGTGTGTCGGGTTTATTAGGGCTAGCGACAGAAAACGGCACTCGAGGTGCGGGGGCGTTTCATATGGGCATATGGAAGCAAGACAGTATTCGCTACATCGGTGCAATTGCGGGTGTAGATGCCAATATTGATAGCTTTCGCTTGCCCAGCGAGGGAGGAATTGGCGACATTCCCATTAGAGTTAATTTAAAAGGTACTTACTTACTCCAACAAATCCGTTTTCGCTTGGGCGATAGCCCGTGGTTTGCTGGAGCCAAATACACCTTTTTAAATAGTGACAGTGAGTTTTCTATTGGCAACCTGCCTGATTACTTAAAGCCTCAGTTGAGCATGAAAGATGGCGGAGTAAGCCTGCTGCTTAACTACGATACTCGAGATAACTCGTTTAGCCCTAACCAAGGTCTGTATGGCAACATTAGTTACGCTAAACACGCCGACTACTTTGGCGGCGACAATGATTATTCAATCGCCTCTGGTGAGTTTTCTGGCTTTAGTTATCTAGGCAATAGCTTCCAAGGCTCTATGCGTTTATCGGCCTCCAGTGCCCATGGCGATACGCCTTATTATGCCCTGCCCTTTATTGATATGCGCGGCATACCGGCCATGCGCTACCAAGGCGAGCGCATGGCGACTTTGCAAGGTGAGCTGCGCTACGACTTTGATGCACGCTGGTCTGCGGTTGTATTTGGCGGTGTTGGGCAAGCATTTAGTTCAGAGCAAAACCTAGGTGATACGCCTAACCGCTATGCTAAAGGCCTAGGCTTTCGTTACCTAATGGCTAGGCGCTTTAATTTACGCACCGGGATAGATGTTGCCAGAGGCCCTGAAGATACCACCCTGCACTTTATTGTGGGTGCTGGTTGGTCAGATTTTTAATCCGCCAAACAACAAATGTTGACTTTTTGTTAACAACAAGCTCTACTGGTAAGACCTCTTAAACAAGGAAAAGTTATGCTTCCCAGTGTTCGTAAAGCCAACTTGATGTTGAGTTTGTTTGGTATGTTCAAAGTACCCTTAATTTGGTACTGCCGTCCTAAGATCCTTGAGATGGATGAACAGAAGGTTATTGTTAAAATTCCCCTTAAACGCCGAACCAAAAACCACCTTAACAGTATGTACTTTGGAACCTTAGCGGTTGGCGCAGACGTAGCCGGAGGCTTCTTAGCGATAGCTAAAGCCGAACAATATGGCAAAAAAGTATCGCTAGCGTTTAAGGCAGTTGAAGGGCAGTTTTTAAAGCGCCCGGAAGCAGACGTTATCTTTAGTTGTACCGACGGCAAGCTCATTGACCAAATGCTCGAGCAAACCATGCAAAGCGGCGAGCGAGTAAACCAAGCCGTAACGATAAATGCTACCTGCCCCTCTATTAGCGGCGACGAAGTAGTGGCCAAGTTTTCTCTAACCCTCTCTTTAAAAGCCATCCAATAAACCAATAGTCGGCTGTATTCAGCCGGCTTTTGCAATTTGCAAACAGCTAAGTGCAGCTCGCTCCATAAAGCTAGAAGTAAGCATCTTTTGGTACTAAGCCTTTGTAATAAAAGGCACTATAAACATTGGCACGAAACTGGATATAACACCTTAACTACGCGCTAAACAGCGCTTAAATTTAGTTGTCGAGGTTTATATGAAATCTATATCGCATGCTTTATTCATCACTGCTTGTATTAGCTTCTCAAGCCATGCTGGCATTATTTACACTATTGAGGCTCCAGGCATCCAAACCTCACAAATAAGTGGGCCTAGCTATACAGAAAACTTCGACAACTTAACGTCATCCCAACTCAGTAATGGCTACCAAAATGCCTTTGGAGAGTACTCGGTAGATAAAGGCCAAGCCAAAGTGGCTGATTTTGGCGTTTATGGTGGAGCACATGGCGAGGGTAAATACTTATTTATTCCAAATAAAAGTGCCGTTCAGCTCATTTTTGACCAGCCTGTAGGCTACTTTGGTTTTTGGTGGAGTGCCGGAGACAATGGAAACCAACTTAGTATTACCACCCAGTCTGAGCAGTTGTCCTTTAAAACCAACCAAATTCTTGATGCTGCTGTGCTAGAACCTGGCCATTACGGTAGCCCTACTAGCGTTAAAGGCAACAAACGTGAACCCTATGGTTACGTTAATCTATTCGCCGAAAGCAATGCTGACAAAATTACCGCTATCCGCTTTTTTGGTCGCAACTTCGAGACAGATAACCACACGGTAAGTATTCAACGCGAAGCACTAACCGGCCGCTCTTTAGCACCTGTAACAGTGCCGGAGCCGAAGACTTGGTGGTTAATTAGCTTAGGGCTTGTATTGCTTTTATTGAGCCAGCGGCGCTCAAAGCGAACAGTTTAAGCTTAGAAGATCATCGAACGCCTATTCCCCTCCCCAACTGGATAACCAATTATTAAGGTGATCTTGCGAGATTTAGTAAAAAAGCGCAGCAAAAACGAGACTTAAGCAGAAACACTTAGGTTAATAACTTGTATTCTTTGAATCATAGCAACAAAATGGAAAACCAATTTATAAAATTAGTTAACCAAAAGTATTTATTGCTCATCATATAAAGGAATACTAAATGAGAACTGCCTTTGTTTTAGCCGCTAGCTTGCTTGCTAGCGCTTGTTCAACTACCTCTGATCAACTCTCCATCGCCGATGCCGCGGAAACAACCGGCTCAATCGAGTTGATTAACCCACAAGCAAAACAATTTATTGCGGCAGACGCCAAGATTAGTATTCGTGGAAAGGGCTATCGCTGGACAGAGGGACCTGTATGGATTGAACAACATGGCTTCTTGCTATTTTCCGACATCCCCAATAACACCATCGTAAAATATCAACCTAATAAAGGTACCGAGATTTATCTAGAAAACTCTGGTGCTACTGGCCTACAAGAAGGAGACTACGGACAAGGCTCAAACGGTTTGTTATTAAACCCACAAGGACAACTGGTGCTACTTCAACAAGGTGACCGCCGTGTAGCACTCATGGATGCCCCCTTAAACGAACCTCAAAGTAAATTTGTTACGCTGGCTGGCGAGTACCAAGGCAAGCGCTTAAACAGCCCAAATGATGCGGTTTACCACAACGATGGCAGCTTATACTTTACCGATCCTCCTTATGGACTGAATTCAGGCATGAATGACTCGCGTAAAGAATTAGACTTCCAAGGGATCTATCGTCTAAGCCAAGATGGCGAGCTTGAGTTACTAGACAACAGCGTCAACTTCCCAAACGGCATTGCCTTAACGCTTGACCAAAAAACCTTAATTGTGGCGGTGTCTGATGACAAACATCCACGCTGGTTAGCTTATGATGTAAACCCAGACGGCAGCATTAGCAACAAGCGGATATTTCACGATGCCAAAGCCTTACTTGGTGTAGCTGGTGAACAAGGTTTACCAGATGGAATGGCGGTTCATTCTAGCGGTAACATCTTTGCCACAGGGCCAGGTGGAGTGTGGTTGTTCTCCCCACAAGGGGAAGTACTTGCGAAAATACGCACCGGACGTTTAACCGCTAACTGTACTCTGTCGGCCGATGAAAAATACCTGTTTATAACTGCTCACGACACCCTAATGTCGGTGCCACTGTTGTAATGAAATCAGCTTGCTTAATGAGGCCTTAGCGCCTCTTTAAGCAAGTACTTAACTTTACTGCTTTTGCCACTTTTCACCTTTTAAGGCCATGAAGTCACGCCCCATTTTTAGCACCAATATCTTGCTGTCAGTCTCATTATCAATATACGCACCGGCTGGTACCGTGGCTAGCTCGTCTTTAGCAAGCATTAACCCGCCTGGCATCTTTTTACCGCCAACAACATTCCCCCCCTCGAGCACTGCCATTTCAATTACCGACGGAGCTTGAAAGTACCAATACTCATCATCTTCAGCACTAAGTGGATACTCTCCTTTTAGAAAACGTACTCCTCGCTTTCCCTGTTGGGCGCTGTCTAGCCATACTAAGGCATCATTAAACTGAACCTTGCTGGCGGGCTCACTAACCTGGGTAACTGGGCGCTCCTCAAAACCAGAACCCACCCCCACGGATTTACATGCACTAATTAACAACACGCATAAGGTTAAACATACAACACGCTTTATTTGTAACACTTCAATTCCATCCTTAGGTTTAAGTCGCCATACAGCGTTATTTTCACCAATCATCAAAGCTTGGCGTAGTGTGCTTAAAGCTTAGTATATTCTGCCAAATCAAACAGCTATATAAACACTATTAACCTGCTTGGCTAGCTACACAAATTCTTCTAGATAAAATCAATTAGTGGCTAGAGCTTTAATGCCAACTCAAGATATTTCCCATATTCAGCCCTTCTAATTTAACTACTTACAAAACTATAATTAAATGCAAATGATTTTAATTCTCATTCGTATTATGTATAGTACCGCCTAATTAAAACTTAACAGGATAAGGAACAAGCCTGAAAACCATGAAAGCATTCAATCGCACTCTAATTGCTAATGCAGTAATTTTTAGCCTTAGCCCTCTCGCTTATGCCGAAACAAATAGCACCATGTTTGACGAAGTGGTGGTATCAGCAACCCGTACCGAGCAATCGGTCAAAGACATCTCTTCTAGTATTAGCTCGGTAAGCTCTGAGCAGCTAGAGCAGCAAATGGCTAATGATTTAAATGACGCTGTTCGTTACGAACCGGGCGTAACCACTACTGGACAAGGCCGTTTTGGCACTAGTGGCTTTAATATTCGTGGCCTAGACGGCAACCGAATTAAGCTAATGGTAGATGGTATCGAGCAACCCACTGCCTATAACCCTGGTGGCGATGTGATGAACAAGGGGCCAAATGCTTATGAGATTGACACCTTAAGTGCCGTTGAAATTAACAAGGGGCCAGCCTCTAGCCTTTACGGTAGTGACGCCTTAGGCGGCGCAATATTACTAAGAACGAAAAACCCTGAAGACGTACTAGCTGAAGGCGACAGCAACCATGTTGCGCTTAAAGCTGGCTACGGTAGTTCAAATGAAGCATATAAAGCCACCGTCGAGGTCGCTAAGCGTTATCAAAAATGGGAAGGTTTAGCCATTTACACCTACCGTGATGGCAGCGAAACTAAAACCCATTCTTCAGGTGAAGACATAAATGGCCGAGACCGCGGGCAAGCCGAACCTCTCGACTTTGACTCTCACAACCTGCTCCTAAAAACTAACTACGCCTTAAATGATGCACATACTTTTGGCCTAGTAGCTGAGCTATTCCAGCGCGAATCTAAGTCCACCATCCTTAGTAACGAAGGCTATAGCATATTCCCAGGCTTTACCTACACAAATGTAACTGGCGAGGACAAAGACACTCGCAGCCGTGTAGGCGTAAACCACACATGGCTAGCCAACAATGCCGCATTTGATGATTTGTTCTGGCAACTAAGCCATCAGCAAAGTAAATCAGAGCACAATAACTACGATACTACCGACTTATACGGTAGCCGTAATCGTGAACGTAACGGTGAAGATAGCTCATTGCAGTTTGATGCTCAGTTCAACAAACTACTGGAGTTTGACCACGGCAGCCACGAAATCAGCTACGGTTTAACAGCTATCAATAGTGATTTTGAGCTGGATTACCGCACCCATTATTACGATACAGGAACAGTAGATCCAGGGGCGCCAGAAGTGCCTAAAGCAGAAGCCGAAAAGCGCGGGATCTTTATTCAAGATCACATGTATTTAATGGATGAACGCTTAGTAGTTACCGCTGGTTTACGTTACGACGACTACAAAGCAACACCAGATGCCAGCAGCGGCTTTGAAGAGCATAACAGTGATGCTTTAACCAAACGCTTAGGCGCGGTATATCATTGGAATCAACAAGTTAGTACATTTGTTCAATACAGCGAAGGCTTTAGAGCCCCTACCCTTGAAGAACTTTACTACGCCTTTGATAATAGTGGCCACGGTTATGCCACCTTGTCTAACCCTAACCTTAAACCAGAAGAGAGCCAAAGCTACGAGTTAGGCTTACGTACCAATACTGCAGCATCTAGCATGGAGTTAGTGGGTTTCTTCAATGACTACACCAACTTCATTCAATCAGTAACTGATTACAGTGATCCAAGCTATCCAGCGGGTATCACCATCAATGAAAACATTGGTGAAGCTGAAATCTATGGTGTGGAGTTTAAAGGTAACTACTGGTTAGATGAAGCCTTTGGTGTACCTAAAGGTAGCTACAGCCGCTTAAGCGTTGCCTACGCACAAGGCAAAAATAAAGAAGATGGCAGCGCGCTAGATTCTGTAGCACCGCTTACTGCAGTTTGGGGCTTAGGCTACGACCACCAAGATAAACTTTGGGGTAGCCAACTTAACCTAACCATGGTGTCAGCCAAGAAAGAAGGCGACTGGTCTACCGAAAACAACGCCCACGCACCTGGTCACGCTTTGCTAGATTTAACCGCCTACTACCAACCGGTGAACGACCTAGTATTACGAGCAGGCTTGTTTAATGCGCTTGACCAAAAATACTGGAGCTACACCGACCTAGACGGCAAACCATCTGACCATCAAGGCCTAGACCGTTACACCCAGCCAGGCCGTAACTGGGGCGTCGACATAGCGTATACGTTCTAAACCTTTCCAAAAGTAAAAAGGCTAGCTTACTCAGCTAGCCTTTTTTATATTCATTAAAACGCAATTCTTTATGCCTGCGCCTCTAGCACCGCACTTAATGTGTCTTCTAACTGCTGATCTTCCAAGTTCAAGAAAGCTAACAAGCCGTCGTAGCTCTCCTGCCAAGCTTCTTCTTCACTGCTTACTCCCAGTTTACGGTAAGCAACAATACGCGCTATTTTTAATATTGCTAACATTAGCAGCGATGATTTACCTAGCTCTTGCGAACTAAATAAGCCATCTGCGTCGTGTTGATAATAAATGGCTTCTATCATCACCTTAGGCAGGCTCCATTGCTGCGCAATAAGTGCAGCCACAGTGGCATGAGTTGTCCCATATTCACTGCGTTCACGTTCCGCGAGATGAGCCCATCCAATGTCATTGGCCTCGGCGAGTAAGCTTTCATATTCAGGGAAAGACTGTAGCAAAGCGGGTACGCCAGCCTGATGAAACAAACCCAGCATATAAGCATTATCTTTGGCCGATTCAAAGCCTAGTTCTTCAGCGGTAGCCGCTGCGCAACTAGCCAGTAAGTTAGCCTCTAACCAAAATTTATCCAATACTTTAGAGGCTGGCATTGCCCCTTTTAAGGCAACCGCTTTAACAATAGGAAATACCCGATTAATGCCTAAAGTCATCACCGCTTGGTGAATCGATTTAATCTCGTTTAAGCGACGAAACGCAGCAGAGTTAACAATTTGCAACACCGCACCAGAGATCCCTACATCACTAGCTATTGCCTCGGCAATAACCGCTACATCGGGCTCGGCTTTTTTTGTTTCTTGAGTAATCGTTAACAAAACTTGAGGCCGAGGGGGAATAGACAAATCCGCCAAAATCGCTTTTTCGGCCGCAGTTATCGTTAAAGACATATCACCTCCTGTAAAATTTGCTGGCAAAGCATAAGCAAATAACTTAGTAATTTCAAAGCGATAAGATAAAATATATACTCTAATCTACAATTTACAGCTCGCCAAAATCTGTTTTAGTGATGAAATCCCCAGTTCTTCAGTAAGCGCAATGTTGTGCTCAGGGATCCCTTCAGGATCAGGGTGAAGTCGAGTTAAGCGACTCACCGTTGCTTCACGAATTAAGTGAAATACCGGATAAGGCGAACGATTAGTATAGTTACTTGGCGCTGTATCTGCTTCTCCAGCAAAACAGTAGTCGGGATGAAAACTAGCTAGCTGGTAAACGCCATCATAGCCTTGTTTGCTTATGATCTTCTCCGCCCAATACAAACAATCTAAATAGTCTTCAAAACTGCTTAAGCTGGGGGTGATAAACAAGGTTGTTTCAACGTCGGGCTGATTATCTAAGAGCTGGCATTCTACAACTAACTGCTGCAATAACTCTTCAATATCGTCGCTCATCGCTACTTGGTAGCGAATACTACCACGCTCTAATTCGCGCTTTGCAAAAGGACAAATATTGTATTCAACCACAAAATCTTTCACCCAGCGCATCGTGTGCTGCTGATATTCAGCTTCGCTTATATCACCACTGGGGGAGGAATTACTCATGTTTAATCCTTGAATGCTTTAAAGCCCATAGCGTTAATGATGCCAATCGCTAACAAAAGCTAAATGGCTTGCCTTTTGGCATAGTCTACCAGCCAATCAGCTAGCTTAGTTACTCGTTTCGAGCGATAACGTGCCGGAGGAAACACCATCCATAACGGTTGGCTTACTACCTGCCAATCTTCTAACACTGTTTTTAACTGTCCTGCTTCTAGCGCGTCACGCAAGTACATATCGTGAGTACGAATAAAACCAAAACCCTCCATGGCGGCTTGTTTAAGTACGTGTCCATTAGGACAGGCAAACGAGCCACTCACCGACACCAACAACTTTTGCCCATTCTTTTGAAAAGGCCACTGCGACACCGTGCCACAAATACACTGATGATGACGCAACTCTTCAGGGTGCTCGGGCAAGCCATTAGCCGCTAAGTACTCAGGGCTAGCGACCACATGCGTATTTAACTGGCTTAACACCCTTACCTGCAAACTCGAATCGGGCAAAGCTCCCATTCGAAATACAATGTCAAAAGGAGAGCTCAATAGGTCTTCTCGTTGTGATGACAAATCTAGCTCGATATCAATGTTTGGATGTTCTTGGCGAAACGTAAGCAAAGCAGGCGCTAGCCATTGCTCTGCAAAAATGCCACCTAAGGAGTTTATTTTTATCTTGCCTTGTAAATGATGTTGCAGCTGTTGGGCAGCTAAAGCACCATCTTCCAGCAACTCTAGGCCTTGACGACAGCTTTGATAGTAACTCTCTCCGGCATCAGTCAAACGTAGCTTGCGGGTCGAACGATATAAAAGCTGCACTCCTAAACGATGTTCTAAATCACTCACCCGTTGGCTAATGCTAGCCTTAGAACTATGCAGCTTGTCGGCAGCGGCAGTAAAACTGCCGGTTTCAACTACGGTGACAAAATCGACTAACCCGGCGAACATATTAATCCAAATTTCTGAACAATTATTTCCAATACTAGCTAAATATCAAACAACATAAAACGTTTACACTGTTTTAAAACATAACCAAGCAGGATCAACAATGCAGAACAGAGTGTTAGGTAAAAGCGGCTTAGTATTAAGTGAAATAGGTTTAGGCTGCTGGCAATTAGGCGGTGACTTTGGCCCTGTAAGCGAAGCACTGTCACTGACCATTCTCGAGCAGGCCTACCAAAGTGGCGTGCGTTTTTATGATACCGCCGATGTATATGGCGCGGGCCTTAGCGAACGATTGCTAGGGCAGTTTTACCAGCAGCATTCAGATATAACCATTGCGACCAAGCTTGGCCGAGATGCAAATTTGTACCCGAATAACTACACTAAACAAACAGTTAAACAAAGCATCGAAGCCAGTTTACAGCGGCTAGGTTTAACCAGCATTCCCTTGATTCAACTGCATTGTGTTCCCACCCAGATACTTCGTGATGGTGAAATATTCACTTGGTTAGCCGACTTTAAACAACAAGGCTTGATTGAGCACTACGGTGCAAGTGTAGAGTCGATGGAAGAAGCCAAGTTGTGTTTAAAAGACCCATCTTTAACCAGCTTACAAATTATCATTAACCTATTTAGACAAGACGCTGTAGCTGAAGTGCTCGATTTAGCTCAAGCTCAACAAGTGGGAATAATTGCCCGTTTGCCCTATGCCAGTGGTTTATTAAGTGGCGCTGTCACCGCGCATCGACAATTTGCCGAAACGGATCACCGCCACTACAACCGAGATGGCGCAGCCTTTCATGTAGGGGAAACTTTCGCTGGTTTGCCGCTAGATAAAGCATTGAACTTGCTTGAACAGCTTAAAGCGCTGCTTCCTGAAAACTTAGCTATTGCAGAGTGTGCAATTCGTTGGCTACTTGACCACCCACAAATAACTAGCGTAATTACGGGAGCAAGCAAACCAGAGCAGATTCAGCAAAATACTCATTACTCAGGCCAAACCTCTTTAAGCAAAGACCTTCATGCCAAGCTTGCCGATTTTTATCAGCAAGAGGTTAGCCCTTGGGTTCGTGGTAACCGCTAAAGAACTTTATAGCCAAAAAGGATAATGCTATGCAATTAAGACAGTTAGGTGAATGGAAAGTAAGCCCTCTTGGTTTAGGTTGTTGGGCCATTGGCGGGCCTTTCTTCGACCAAGACAACAAACCTTGTGGCTGGGGGAAAGTAGACGATGCGGTCTCGATTTCGGCCATTCACGCTGCACTTGATGCTGGCATTAACTTTTTCGACACAGCTGCAGTTTATGGTGCAGGTCACAGCGAGCGGGTATTGGGAAAAGCCCTAGCCAATAAACGCCAACAAGCCATTATTGGCACTAAGTTTGGCCTAGAGTTTGATGAAGATAGCAAAACCATCAGCGGTATCTTTGATCAACACGATGCTATTATTCGACACTGCGAAAATAGCTTAAAACGCTTAGGTACTGAGTATATTGATTTATACCAGTTACACCTAAATGACTACCCAGCCGAAAATATAGGACAAATAATAGAAGCTCTAGAGCATTTAGTTAAGGCAGGGAAAATACGCGCTTACGCTTGGAGTACCGACTTTCTAGACCGCGCAAAGGCCTTTTCTTCGGCCGAACACTGCATTGCTTTTCAGTTTCAAAACAACGTGTTAGACCAAAACAATGATTTGGTAAGCTTCTGTGCCGAGCACAACAAAACGGCGATAAACCGAGGACCACTCGCTATGGGACTGCTCTCAGGCAAGTACCATCACTCAAGCATTTTAGATAAAGACGATATTCGTTGTATCAATCCAGAGTGGCTAAAATACTTCATTAACGGTAAAGCATCACCTGAACTGCTCAACAAATTAGCCGGCATTCAATCAATTTTAACCAGTAAGGAAAGAACGGTTAATCAAGGAGCACTAGCTTGGATTTGGGGTTTAGGTGAGCACACATTACCTATTCCAGGATTTCGTAACACAGCTCAAGTGTTAAGTAATGCAGCTGCTATTGAATATGGACCGCTCAGTAACGCGCAAATGCAGGAAATTAAGCAACTACTCAATTAAAATAGGGCTAAGCATCTAAATTTAAAGAAAAAAAACATTATTCACCCACTTGTCACGATTCTGTAAAGAATAGCTGCTACACCTGTTTAGTAACAGCATAGATGAGGCGACAAGGATGCGAGCCAAGCGACAATTGGAGTTTGACGACCTAATTAGGCAACAAAGCATTAGTACCGCTTTTCAAACTATTTGGGATCATAATAACAATCAAGCTTTAGGCTATGAGGCCTTATCTAGAGGCCCCAAAAATAGTTATTTCCATTCGCCACTAACACTATTTGAGTTTGCCCGCCAATCTAGCCAACAGCATGAGCTTGAGTTACTTTGCGCTCAGCTAGCTCGACAACGCTTTGATAAGCAAAATATAAACGGCCATCTATTCATTAACTTCTCACCTGATACTTTACTGTACATTTATCAGCAACAAGGTACTCAATGCTTTAAACAACTTATTCCTAGCAAAGGCAATCTAGTTATCGAGCTTACCGAGCACCTGCCAATCTGTGTTGATGAGGCGCTTTTAAAGTGCATTCAAGAACTGCGTAAATTAGCGATTTCCTTCGCTCTAGATGACTTTGGTGCAGGCTACGCAGGCATTAAAACATGGTTACAACTCAGCCCAGAGTATCTAAAGCTAGACTGTTTTTTTTGCGAACAATTGCTAGAAGATGGCAAAGTTAGCACTGCCATTGCATCGCTGGTGAACCTTGCCGAACAAATTGGCAGCCAAATCATTGTTGAATGCATTGAAAATGCCGAACAATATCAGCAACTGGTAAACCTAGATATTCCTTACTTTCAAGGTTTTCATATTGCTCGACCAACTAATCAACCAAAGTTGCGAAAAACTGCGCCTAGTACTCCTGTAGTAACAGAGCCCTATACGGCACTTTCTCTAGCCAGCTCTGCCAATATCGTGTCTCCTAACCTATCTTCAAAAAAGCTTTTAACAACTATTCTCGAAGATAAGAGCATTAATTCACTTCCGGTGGTAGATGGACAACAGCGAGTTCTAGGCTTAATAAAGCGCGAAGAGTTACTTGCCCAATACTCGGGTCCTTACGGTCATTCACTCAATCAGCGCAAAACCGTAGCCGAGTTAATGGATACAAACCCCTTAACCGTGGATGCCAACACCACCTTAAGTGAAATCGGCCGTAAACTTAGCCAACACACAGCTAGTGGCTTAGACGCTGTATTTATTGTTACTCAAAATAGTAAGTACTACGGCGTGGGTTTAGCGGTAGATGTAATGCGCAAGCTCTCTGACTACAAACTTCAATTAGCCCGTTACGCTAACCCCTTAACGGCTTTACCGGGTAACGTGCCTCTGCAACGCAGTCTAAACCACTTAATCGCACGTAAACAGTCATTTGACCTTGCTTACTTCGACCTAAATAACTTTAAGCCATTTAATGATATTTGTGGCTATGAGCGCGGTGACAAAATGATCAAATTGGTCGCTGAGCTATTAAGGATGCATTTAAGTAAATATGCACACTTTATTGGCCACCTAGGCGGAGATGACTTCATCGTGATTTTCACCACCCAAAACTGGCAGCCTTCCGTATTACACCTACTCAGCACATTTGATAGCCGCCGAGAAACCTTGTATCGGCAAAAAGACCTGGACGCCAAAGGCATTGTGGCCAAAGACCGTGACGGCCAACAACGCTTCTTTCATCTTAGTGGCTTAGCAGTAGGTGTTACCCGCTGGTCTGCTGCCTCTCAGCTCAGTATCGACGAGTTAAGCGAGCGTGCGAGCCTTGCCAAGAAACACGCCAAGCGTAATCACTGGTCGACCTTGTATGTGCAAGAAGGCGATGTCTGTGATGCGCTAGGTTAGTGCTGTTGATGAAGCGACTGAGAATGGAGTGATTGGTTTGTGGGTGAGACTAAACCGCAGGCAATAAAAAAGCCCTCGTCTAATGACGAGGGCTTAGTATAGGAGCCTGGCGGTGACCTACTTTCACATGGGGAAACCCCACACTATCATCGGCGCAGTTGCGTTTCACTTCTGA